>NZ_JBEOVF010000013.1:0-203826 GCF_040295365.1 Streptomyces sp. NPDC002838
AGCTTCCCGTTCGGCGCCAACGGCAACCGATCCAGCATCACCAACACCGACGGCACCATGAACTCCGGCAACCGCCCCGCCACAAAACGCCGCAGTTCCCGTGGCGACACTCCGGCGGTCAGGTCGACGTCGAGCTGGCCGAGGCTCTCGACGGTGCCGATGCCGCCCTCGCCCATGCCGACGGGCACGACATAGCCCACCAACTGCTTGACGCCGCGGCCCCTGCGCGTGACGACCACGGCCTGGGACACGCCGGGATGCGCGGTCAGCGCCGCCTCCACCTCACCCGGCTCGATACGGAAGCCGCGCACCTTCACCTGCGCGTCATCACGCCCCACATACACCAACCGCCCGTCGGCACTCCACCGCGCCAGGTCACCCGTGCGATACATGCGTGCACCCGCAGCTCCGTACGGATCCGCGACGAACCGATCCGCCGTCAGACCCGCACGACCGTGATACCCACGCGCCACATTCCCCGCGACATACAACTCACCCACCACACCCGGCGGCACCGGAACAAGCCCCGGACCCAGCACATACGCCCGCATGTTCCCCAACGGCGAACCAATCGGCGCACTGCCCGACCCGTCCCACTCCTCACCCGACGGCAACACGAACGCCGTCGCGTAGAAACTCTCCGTCTGGCCATAGCCGTTGACCACCCGCACGCCCGGGATGTCCTCGCGCACCCGCCGCACCAGCGAGGCGGGCAGCGCCTCGCCCGCGAAGACCACCGCGTCGACGCTGAGCTTTCCGCTGATCTGGTCGAGGAGCTCGGCGAAGACGGACGGCACGGTACTGACCACGCCACCGCTCCAGCCGTTCCGCTCCCCGATCACCAGCACATCGCGGACCACCTCGACGGTGCCGCCCGCGCACAGCGTGGTGAAGATCTCGAAGACCGACACGTCGAAGTTCACCGAGGTGCCCGCCAGCATCCGCGTTGTGGCGTCCACGCCGACCGACGACGCCAGCCGCAGCACGCCGTTCACCACATCGCGATGGGTGATCGTCACGCCCTTGGGCGTGCCGGTCGACCCGGAGGTGTACATCACGTACGCCGCGTTGTGCGGCCGCGGCGCCGTCGGACCGGTGTCCTCCGGGAGGGGTTCGCTCCCGATGCCGGTGACGAACAGCCGCGGAACGTCGGTCCCGGACAGCACGTCGGCCGACTCCGCGGCCGTCAGGACGAGGCCGGGCCGGGCGTCCGCCAGGATGTGGTCCAGGCGCGCACTCGGGTACTTCGGGTCGATCGGCAGATACGCGGCCCCGGCCTTCAGCACGCCCAGGAGCCCCACGACGAGGTCGGCCGTGCGCGGCAGCGCCACCGCGACCACCGACTCGGGACGCACTCCACGCCCCGCCAGGGCACGCGCGACCTGCTCCGCCCGCGCGTTCAGCTCCCCGTACGTCAGCGTCACGTCGTCCGACACCACCGCCACCGCGTCCGGGGTGGCGGCCGCCTGCTGCTCGAAGAGCGCGGGGACCGTCACCTCGGGCGTCGGCGCCGCCGTGTCGTTGAACTCACCTAACACCAGGGCCCGTTCGGCCGCGTCCAGCACGTCCACCGAACCGACCCGCATGCCCGGGTCGGCCACGAACGCCCGCACCACCCGCACGAAGCGGGCGGCGACGGCCTCCACGGTGCTCCGGTCGAACAGGTCGGTGGCGTACTCCAGGGTGCACCGCATGGACCGCTCGTCGGGGTCGATGCCGAAGTTGAACTCCAGGTCGAACTTGGCGGTCGCGGTGGGAACCGCCTCTAGGCGCGCCCGCACCTCGGGCAGGGCGACGTCGACGCGGGAGTCTCCCTGCCAGGTGAACATCACCTGGAACAGCGGGTGGTAGGCCGTGGAACGCTCCGGGTTCAGCGCCTCCACCAGCCGCTCGAAGGGGGCATCCTGGTTCTCGTACGCGCTCAGCGCCTTGTTCCGCACCCGCTGGAGCACCTGTTCCAGCGTCGGGTTCGCGGCCAGGTCGGTCCGCAGCACCCAGGTGTTGACGAAGAACCCGACCAGGTCCGCCAGCTCCGGGTCGGTGCGGCCCGCGATGGTGGAGCCCATCGTGATGTTCTCGCCGGCGCCCAGGTGGTGCAGCAGCACCGCGACGGCCGACTGCATCACCATCGACGCGGTCAGGCCGGGTATGCCCTGGTCGTCGGCCAGCTTCTGCACCGCGGCGAGGAGGTCCGGCGCGATCGTGAACTCCACGCTGTCGCCGCGGTGGCTGGCGGCGGACGGCCGCGGCCGGTCCGTGGGAAGCGGCAACTGCTCGGGGGCGCCCGCGAGTTCATCCTGCCAGTAGCGCAGCTGGGTGGCGAGGGCGCTGCCCGGGTCGGACTCGTCGCCCAGGAGTTCGCGTTGCCACAGGGTGTAGTCGACGTACTGCACCGACAGTTCCGGCCACTGCGGTGCGTCGCCCGTCAGGCGGGCCGTGTACGCGGCGGCCAGGTCGCGTGCCAGCGGCTCCATCGACTGGCCGTCGCTCGCGATGTGGTGCATCACCAGGACCAGCACGTGCTCGTCGGCGGCCCGGCGCAGCAGATGGGCCCGCACGGGGATCTCGGCCGAGAGGTCGAAGCGGTGGGCCACCGCTTCGGCGACCGCGCCGGCCAGGTCGTCCGGTGCCACGTCGGTCACGGGCACCGGGAGCCGGATCTGGTCCTCGGGCAGCACCCGCTGCCCGGGCACGCCCGCCTCGTCCTCGCCGAACACGGTGCGGAGACTCTCGTGCCGGACGACGACGTCGCGCACCGCCGAGGACAGCGCGGCCACGTCCAGGGAGCCGTTCAGGTGGAGTACGAAGGGAAGGTTGTAGGCCGCGGACGGGCCCTCGAAGCGGTCGATGAACCACAGGCGGCGCTGCGCGAAGGACAACGGGATCATTTAGTACTTGCTCCTATCCATCTTGCGCAGACGAGGTCGGCTCGACGCGGAGGAATCGTTCGCAGGGGCCGCGGAGGCGTCCTTCACCTTGCTCGACAGGTCGGTGATGCGGGGGGTGTCGAAAATCGCTCGCAGGGGCACCTCGGCCCCGAGCTCGGAACGGATTCTGCTGAGCAGGCGGGCCGCCAGGAGCGAATGGCCGCCCAGGGCGAAGAAGTCGTCGTCCATCCCCACCCGGTCCACGCCGAGGACCTCGGCGTACAGCCGGCAGAGGGTCTCCTCCTGCGGTGTCCGCGGCGCGCGGTACCGCCCGGCGGTGAACTCGGGTTCGGGCAGCGCGGCCCGGTCCAGCTTGCCGTTCGGCATCAGCGGCATCGCGTCCAGCGGTACGACGGCCGCGGGCACCATGAAGTCGGGCAGCCGCTCGGCGGCGAAACCGCGCAGTTCGCCGGGTGCGGTGGCGTCGGCTGCGGACGGCACGACATAGGCCACCAACTGCTCGGCCCGGCCCGTGCCGTGGCCGTCCCGGGCGATGACGACGGCCCGGTCGACCCCGGGATGTGCGGTCAGCACCGCCTCGACCTCGGCGGGCTCGACCCGGATGCCCCGGATCTTCACCTGCGCGTCGCCGCGCCCGGCGTACTCCAGCTCGCCCGCCGAGTTGAAGCGGGCCAGGTCACCGGTGCGGTACATCCGCGCGCCCGGCGGCCCGTACGGGTCGGCGACGAAGCGCTCGGCGGTCAGGGCGGTCCGGCCCCAGTAGCCGCGCCCCATCGACGCTCCGGCCACATACAGTTCGCCCGCCGCGCCCGGTGGCACGGGCAGCAGTCCGTCGCCCAGGACGTACACCCGGACGCCCGGCAGCGGCGTGCCGATCGGCGCGTTCGCCGTGACCTGCCACTCGTCCGCCCCGTCGACGGCGAGCGCGGTGGCGTAGAAGGTCTCGCTCTGGCCGTAGCCGTTGACCACCCGCACGCCGGGCAGCGCCTCCCGCACCCGCCGCACCAGGGAGGCGGGCAGCGCCTCACCGGCGAACACCACCGCGTCCGCGCTGATCTTGCTGCCCAACTGGTCGAGGAGTTCGGTGAACGCGGAGGGGACCGTGCTGATCACACCGCCCGACCAGCCGTCACCCTCGCCCAGGACCAGCACGTCCCGGACCACCTCGACCCTGCCGCCAGTGGACAGTGTCGTGAACAGCTCGAACACCGACACGTCGAAGTTGACCGACGTGCCCGCCAGCATCCGGTACCCCCGGGGGATCCCGAGGGCGGCCGCGAGGCCCGGGAGGCAGTTGACCACGTTGCGGTGGGTGATGGCCACGCCCTTCGGCGTCCCGGTGGACCCGGAGGTGTACATCACATACGCCACGTGGTCCGGCCGCAGGGGCCGCACCCGGTCCCCGTCACCGAGGCCGTGGCCCACTCCGCTCCCGCGGGCCGTGATCTCGTCGAGCCTGGCGCGGGGGGTGCCGTCGTCGGGGAGCACCGCCGTGCCGGTGGCGGGGTCCGTGAGCACCAGGACCGGGCGGGCGTCGCGGAGTATGTGCGCGAGGCGCCGGCTCGGGTACTCCGGGTCGATCGGCAGATAGCCGGCGCCGGACTTCAGCACGCCCAGGAGCGCGACGACCAGGTCCGCCGAGCGCGGCAGCGCCACCGCCACGACGGTCTCAGGACCGACCCCGCGCCCGGCCAGGCCGCGCGCGAGACGGTTCGCCCGCTCGTCGAGTTCGCGGTACGTCAGCGAGACCTCGCCGCACACCACCGCGACCGCGTCCGGCGTGGCGGCGGCCTGCCGCTCGAACACCTGCGGGACGGTCAGCCCGGGTTCCGGTGCCGTCGTGTCGTTGAACCGGCCGAGCAGCCGGTCCCGTTCGGCGCGCTCCAGCACGTCGACGGCGCCCACGCGATGGCCGGGATCCGCCGCCAGCTGATGCAGGATCCGGCCGAAGCGGGCACCGATACGGTCGACCTCGTCCCGGTCGAACACGCTCCGCTGGTACTGCAGCGACAGGCGCAGCCGGTCGGAGTCGGCGAGGGCCATCACGGTCAGCGGATAGTGCGTGGTGGCGAACGGGCGGATGCCGGTGACAGTGATGCCGGCGGCCCGGCTCGCCTCCTCGATGCCGGATCGGTCCAGGGGGAAGGACTCGAAGGCGACATAGGTGTCGAACAACGTGCTCAGGCCCGTGGCCCGCTGTGTGTCGGTGAGGGGGTGGTGATGGTGATCGAGGAGCGCGGCCTGCCGGTCCTGGAGCGCGGTCAGGAGCTCGGCGAGGGTGTCCCCCGGGGCGCACCGCACCCGTACCGGCACCGTGTTGAGGAACATGCCGACCATGGAGTCCACGCCGGTCACGGCGGGCGGGCGGCCGGAGACGGTGGCGCCGAACACCACGTCCTGGCGGCCGGTGAGTCTGGCGAGGAGGATCGCCCAGCTGCCCTGGACGACGGCGTTCACCGTGACGCCCAGCTCGGCCGCGCGGCGGGACAGAGCACGCGCGATGTCGGCGGGCAGCGGCACCTCCACCTGGCCGATGCCCGTGAGGCCCGTCCTGTGCCCGTCGGCGGGCGCGAGCAGGGTGGGCTCGTCCAGGCCGTCGAGTTCCGCGGCCCAGGCGGTGGCCGACGCCTCGTGGTCCTGTCGCGCCAGCCAGCCCAGGAAGTCCCGGTAGTCGCGAACGCGCGGCAGCCCTGCCGCGTCGCCGTCCGTGGCGTAGAGCCGCAGCAGACCCTGTGTCAGGAGCGGCAGCGACCAGCCGTCGAACAGCACGTGGTGGGCGGTCAGGACCAGTTCCGAACGGTCCGGGCCGAGCGTGACCAGGGAGAGCCGCAGCATCGGCGGGGTCGCGGAGTCGAAGTGGGTGTCCAGGTCCTCGGCGAGGAACCGCTCGAACGCGTCGTCCTGGCCGGGCCCGTCGAGATCGGACAGGTCGTGGTGGAGCCACGGCAGCGCGACCCCGTCGACCACCAGTTGGAGCTGGTCGCCGTTGTCGTCGGACACGAACGCGGTCCGCAGGGCGGTGTGCCGGTCGAGCATGGCCTGTCCGGCCGCGCGCATCCGGTCCGGGTCGACGGATCCGGACAGGTGCAGCGTGTACTGCACCTGATACGCGTCGAACGCGGAGTCGTTGAGGTGCGACTGGAAGAGCAGTCCCGACTGGAGCGCGGTCGGCGGCCAGATGTCGGTGAGCCCCGGATAGCGGCGTTCCCAGGTCTCGATGGAGCTCTGGGCAACGGTCACCAGGGGGACGTCCGACGGCGTCAGACCACCCGCGTCGGCACTCGCGGCATGCCGGGCGAGGCCGGTGAGGGCGTCGCACCACAGGTCGGCGAGCTCGCGCATCTCGTCGGAGGAGAGCACGCCCGCCGGGGCGCCGAAGACGGCGCCGAGCCGGGGGCCGTCCGGGGTGTCGGTGACGGTCGCGTTGATGTCCACTTCGCACAGCGCGGGCATCCGCGCGTCGTGCCCGGCGTCCAGCTCGGCCAGCTCCGCGAACTCGGCCAGTTCGGCGGTCTGGGTGAAGCCGAGTCCGCGCAGTTCGTCGGGCATGTCGGCGGCGGAGAACCGGCCGAGGTAGTTGAAGCCGATCTGGCCCATCGGATGGTCGCGGAGCACCTCGGCGGTCTGCGGGTTGAGATACCGCAGCAGGCCGTAGCCCATGCCCTTGTCGGGGAGGGCGAGCAGCTGTTCCTTGACCGCCTTGACCACGTCGCCGGCGGCCGGGCCGCCCGCGAAGGCGTCGTCGATGTCGGCTCCCGCGAGGTCCAGGCGCACCGGGAACACGCTGGTGAACCAGCCCACCGTGCGGGACAGGTCCGCGCCCGGTGCCACGCCTTCCTCACGGCCGTGCCCTTCGAGCCGGATCAGGGTCGACGGCTCCTCGACGCCGCGCCGGCGGCGCCACTGCGCGACGGCCAGGGCAAGTGCGGCCAGCAGGCCGTCGTTGACCCCGCCGCGGACGGCCGCGGGCAGTGCCGTCAGGGCGGCTTCGGTGACCGGTACCGGCAGCAGTACCCGCACCTTCTCCACGGTGGCCATCACGTCCACCGCGGGGTCCAGGCGCCGGGTGCCGAGGACCGGGTCGGGACCCGCCACCACCGACCGCCACAGCGGCAGTTCCGCCGCCCGTTCCGGGGCGGTGGCCGCGTCCATCAGGGCGTGTGCCCAGCGCCGTACCGACGTCGTCGCCGGTGCCGGGTCCGGGTCGCGCCCGGCCCGTACCCGCGCCCACGCCGCGGCGAAGTCGGGCATGAGGATCCGCCACGACACCCCGTCGATCACCATGTGGTGGAAGGCGACCAGGAGCCGGCCAGGACCGGCGGACGCCACGCCGGCGGTCGAGGCTGAAGTATCGGAGGCGGCCGCGGAGTCGGAGGCGGCGGGCCCGCCGTCCCCGCCGGTGGCCCGCGGGTCGAACCACACGAACTGCGCCACCGCACCCGCTGCCGGGTCCATTCTCCCGGCGGCCGCGTCGAGTTCGCGCAGCAGCAGGGGGCGCCAGGACTCCGCGTCCCAGTGACCGGAGCACTCGACGTGCCGGATCAGCGGATCCACGTCCACCGAGCCCGGCGGGGAGACGTGCAGGCCCATGCCCTCGCCCGACTGCTCGGGCGCGGTGTCGTCGCCGGTCACCAGGCGCGCGCGCAGCAGATCGTGCCCGCCGAGGACCGCGCCGAGCGTCGCGGCCAGGCCGACCCGGTCGATGCCGTCCGGCAGTTCGAGTACGACGGCCTGGATGAGCCGGTCAAAACCGGGGCCCCGTTCCAGGATCCACCGCGCCACCGGCATCAGCGGCATCCATCCGGTGCCGCCGCCCGCCATCTCGGCGAGTGCCGGCTCCGTGCCGGACCCGCGGCGTGCGGCAGCCTCGGCCAGGGCAGCCACGGACCGCTGCTCGAAGATCTCGCGCGAGCTGACCTGCGTGCCCTGTGCGCGGGCCCGCGACACGATCTGGATGGATTGGATGCTGTCGCCGCCCAGCGCGAAGAAGTCGTCGTCGATGCCGACCCTGTCGAGGCCGAGGACCTCGGCGAACAGCCCTGCGAGGAGCTCCTCGCCGGGCGTGCGCGGCGCCCGGTACTCGCCGCCGCCGAACTCCGGCTCCGGGAGCGCCGCCCGGTCCAGCTTCTCATTCGGGGTCAGCGGCAGCTTGTCGAGGACCATGAAGACCGACGGCACCATGTACTCGGGCAGGCGGCCCCCGACGAACCCGCGCAGGTCCCCCACCCGGAAGCCGGAGCCGATGGCGATGCTGCCGCCGGCCGGCCCCCAGCCGGCCGCGTCGGAGCCGACCGGGACGACGTACGCCACCAGTTGCTTGCTCCCGGCTCCGCCGGAGGTCTCACGGGTGATCACCGCCGCGTGCGCCACGCCGGGGTGGGAGAGGAGCACCGCCTCGATCTCGCCGGGCTCGATCCGGAAGCCCCGCATCTTCACCTGGGTGTCGACGCGCCCCTGGTACACCAGTTCGCCGCCGGAGGTCCGCATCACCACGTCGCCGGTCCGGTACATCCGCTCACCGACGCCGCCGTACGGGCAGGCCACGAAGCGCTCCGCGGACAGCGCAGGCCGGTTCAGATAGCCACGCGCCACCCCGACACCGGCCAGATACAGCTCACCGGCCGTCCCCGTCGGCACCGGGCGCAACTGGTCATCCAGTACATGGGCGCGCATGTTGTCCATGGAGCGCCCGATCGGGATGTTGTCGCCGACCGGCTCGGCGGGGTCCACCGCATGGCAGACGGCGAAGACCGTTGCCTCCGTGGGCCCGTAGCCATTGACGAACTGCGTGTGCGGGCAAGCCTCGACGGCGCGTCGGACGGCACGCGAGGTAAGGCGCTCGCCGCCGATCCACACGGCCTTCAGCCCGGCCAAGCAGCGCGGGTCCTCCTCGGCCAGAAGGTTGAACAGTGAGGTGGTCAGGAAGAGGGAGGTGACTCCGTAGTCACTCACCAGGCCGGCCAGCACCTCCGGGGTCAGGTCCCCGGAGGGGTCCACGACGACCGCGCCTCCGCTCAACAGCGGCACCCATAGTTCGTAGATCGAGGCGTCGAACGCCAGCGGAGAGTGCAGCAGTACCCTCTCGTGGGCACCACCGCGCCAGCAGCGGTCGAGCGCGAAACCCACCACGTCCCGGTGAGTGATGCCGATGCCCTTGGGTACCCCGGTCGAACCGGAGGTATAGATGACGTACGCGAGGTGATCCGGGTGCAGCGCCACGGCAGGATCCGGAGTGCTTTCATCCGCCTGCCGGGCAGGTACGGCCATGGTGTCCAGCTCGTCGAGCACGACGCTCGGGCAGCCGACAGAGGGCAGACTCGCGGCGGCGGCCGAGGTGGTGAGCAGCAGCACCGGCCGCACGTCGCGCAACATGAACTCCACGCGCTCGGCCGGATAATCCGGGTCCAGGGGGAGATATGTCCCCCCGGCCCTGAGCACCGCGAGGAGGACCGTCGCCAGTGCGGCTGAGCGGGGCAGGACCACCCCTACCACCGCTCCGGGACCCACGCCGCGCCGGACCAGTTCCCGCGCCAGCCGATCCGCCTCGTCGTCGAGCTCTCGGTAGGTCAATGACGTCCCGCCGGCCACCACCGCGACGGCGTCCGGAGTACGGGCAGCCTGTCGCGCAAACAATTCATAAATCGTCACATCAGGTACGGCAACTGCCGTCTCATTGAATTCATGCAGTAAGCGGCGTCGCTCCACTGAATCCAGCACGCTACGACCCCCAATTTCGATGAGTGAAACATGCGCACACCCTTCGACGGTTCCATCCGCAGCACAGCAGGGGCAAGGCGCCTAGAAGAAGGGTCAAGGCGCCCAGAAGATCGGCAAGGCGTGACTACTAGGACTCCGTTAGACGTTTCCGGCGAAGAGGTCGCGGAGGACGGGTCATGGGGTTGAGGCCGTGTCGGGCGGTGGAGAGGTGGGAGCGCACGAGGAGCCAGCGGTTGGCGCCTTCGAGGGTGCGCCAACCGCCGGAGACCTTCATCTGGGTTTTGGCCATGCGGATGTCCTACTCGGCCTGGTTGTTGGTGAAGGGCACCGTCAGGTCGTGCAGGAAGCGCAGGATGTCCTCGCGGCGGCGGTGCAGGCGGTCGACGAGCTGCCGGGCGAAGGTCTTCTTCGTTTTCGGTGGCGGGTCGGGGTTGGCGGAGCGTCCGACCCGGACCGCCCGGTCGAACTCGCCTTCCAGGGAAGCGATTTCGGTGCTGGTCAGAGCGTCTCGCCCCGCCTCGCGGGCGGTATGCGGGGCATCGTTGCCGACGGCGAGGGCGTCGATGGCGGCCTCCGCCCACTGCTAGCCGGTTGGATCGCCACGGTGGACGCCGTCCAGGTCGCGCAGGATATGCGCGTTGCGCAGCGCGCCGGCGATGCCGTAGCCGAGGTAGGAACTCCAGGCGTCGGTGACGGTGGCGCCGGTGAAGTGTGGCAGTACTCCGGCATCCGCCATGGCGGCCTTGCCGTGCCTGGCGTGTGCCTTGTACCAGGTCAGATGGGTGGTGCAGGCGACGTCCACCAGTGCAGCGAGGAACTGACGCGAATGCCGGACTCGTCGAAGTGCGCCACGGGAGCGGACTGCAGCAGCGCCACGACGCGTTCACTGAAGGGAACGAGCCGGGCAGCGGCTCGCAGCAGGGCGGTGTGGACGAAGCCCTCGGAGAGATTGGCGCCGTGCAGCGGCCAGTGCGTGCACACCCGGTCCGTACTGGGCCGGCGCCTTCACCCCGTGTGGATCCGCGGCGCGGGTGATGTGCCCGCAGGGGCAGCGGACCTTCAGCATCCGATGCTCGGTGACAGTCAGTCGCGGATCGGGCAGGTCGAAGACCTGCGAGACCGAGAACCCGACCGGTACGGCGTCCTGGGCCAGGCCAGGGCGTCTCGGCAGCCGCCGCACGCGGCGGGGCGATGCTCGATGACGGCATCGGGATCGGCAACCCGCTCGCGGAGGCTTACGGAACGGCGAATCCGAAGACGGCGGCTTCGAGGAGTCCTGGGCCAGGGCGGTTGCATGGAAGCATGCCTTACGTATGCATTCGTGTCCCGTCAGCGGGACACGAATGCCCTGCCCACACGGATACGCTGATACTCGGTATGCGTGGGCTGAGTCCGGCGTACTTGAATGGTTCGTCATGCCGGTCTACGTTGGCGGAGCGACCGCTGGAAATGCCAGCCTGCCCGGATGCGGATCGTTCTTAGGGCGGAAGATTACCGGTCGTAGATGCGAACAGCGCGCCGTGCAGCCATGCCAGCGGGAGAATTCCCTATGAGTAATCGTGAACACGAGATCTACGACGTAGTCGGCATTGGGTTCGGTCCGTCCAACCTGTCGCTCGCCATCGCCCTGGAAGAGTACGGGGCGAGTGGTCTGGAGAATGAGATCAGCAGCCTCTTCTTCGAGCGTCAGTCCTCCTTCGGCTGGCACCGCAACATGCTGCTGCCGTCGACGACCATGCAGATATCCTTTCTCAAGGACCTGGTTACCTTCCGCAATCCGATGTCGAGTTTCAGCTTCATCGCGTACCTGCACGCGTCGGGGCGGCTCCCCCGGTTCGTCAACAACCAGGATTTCTTTCCCACGCGCCAGGAGTTCCACCAGTACCTCGAGTGGGCGCAGGCACGGGTGGCCGACCGCATCGCATACGGCTCGGAAGTGACGTCGATCCGGCTGCCGTCGGGCGCCGTTCCGGAGCTGTCGGACCGTCTGCGACTGGAGGTGGCGGATGCCGCCGACCGGGTCAGCCGCGTGGTCGAGGCACGGAACGTGGTGATCTCGACGGGCCTGGTCCCGAGCATGCCCGAGGGGACCGACCGGGACGAACGGGTATGGCACAGCTCCGAGTTCCTGGAGAAGTACCGCCGGATGAACCCCGGGGATCTGCGTCGGGTGGCGGTGGTCGGGGCGGGCCAGAGCGCCGCCGAGATCGCCAGGTTTCTGTACGACGAGCTTCCGCACGCCGAAGTGTGTGCGGTCATCCCGTCCTACGGCTATTCCGTCGCGGACGACACCCCCTTCGCCAATCAGATCTTCGATCCGAGCGCCGTCGACGACCACTACTTCGGCACCGAGCAGACGCGGGAGGCGTTCTGGCGGTACCACCGCAACACGAACTACTCGGTCGTCGACGACGAGGTGATCCGGGATCTGTACCGCAGGTCGTACGACGACGACGTACGGGGGGTCAGGCGCCTCCAGGTCCTCAACCTGACGAGGGTCACCGGTGTGAAGCGCGCCGGCGCCGAGACCCGCGTCTCCCTCCAGGAGGGCTCCGACGGTGAGGTACGCGAACTCGACTTCGACTTACTCATCTGCGCGACCGGCTACAACGCGATGGAGCCCACAGGTCTGCTCGGCGCTCTCGACCGTCACTGCCTGCGCGACGAGGCGGGCCGGTACCGGGTGGAGCGGGACTACCGCATCGTCACCGCGCCTGAAATGCGGTGCGGCATCTATCTTCAGGGCGGTACCGAACACACCCACGGCCTGACCTCCTCGCTGCTGTCGAACATCGCAGTGCGAAGCGGCGAGATCGTCGACTCGATCGTCGCCCGGTGCGCGGGACAGAACGGCGAGAGCACAGTCCTCGCCGAGATCGGAGGCGACATCAGTTGAACGTCCGCAGAGCCCGTGATGCCCGGTCTCGCCCATGGCACTGATGATTCCTTGCATTGCGGAAAGGGAACCTTTCGATGAGTAGTCCGGTGGAAGAGCGGTGGATACGCCGCTACCGCGATGACGACGGGTACGAGACGAAGCTCGTCTGCTTCCCTGCCGCCGGCGCTGGGGCGAGCGCATATCGCACCTGGCCCGTGGGACTGCCTTCGGACATCGGCGTGCTCGCCGTCCGGTACCCGGGCCGGGAGGACCGGTTCGGCGATCCGTTCCCGGCCCGGCTGGAAGCCCTTGCGGACGACATCGCCGACGCGCTCGGCGAGCTGACGCGGCATCGGCTGGTGCTGTTCGGTCACAGCATGGGAGCTTCGTTGGCGCACGAGGTGGCGCTGCGCTTCCAGGAACGTGGGTGCCCGCCGGCCGCCTTGTGTGTGTCCGGTAGGCGGCCGACGCATGCGCTGGCCGGCCGGCAGATGATCTCCAGGACGGACGCAGAGATCATCGCGCATGTCGTGGGCTTCGACGCGAGCCGTGCCGCAGTCTTCGCTGACCCTGACCTGAGGGAGATCGTGCTCCCCGCGGTCCGCGCGGACTACCAATTGGTCGACGACTATTCCGGCGGCCGCCGACCTCCGCTCGACTGCCCTGTGTACGGCTATACCGGTGACAATGATTCCGAAGTGACCCCGGAGCAGATGCGCGGCTGGGCAGAATTGACACGCGGTACCTTCCGGCTCCGGGTGTTGCCCGGTGGCCACTTCTACCTCAGGGCCGAAGAGGCCACGCTGCTGGCGGACTTGAGTGACGTACTGGGCGACATCAAGTTCCGTACGAAGATCGTCTCATGACGCGTCCAATGCCATGGGAAAATCGTTCCGGTGCTGCGGGGAGTCGACGTATATGTGCCCGCAGCTATATGCGGCCATATGAACAGGATGAATCGCACTTTGAGTCACCCTCAGCGGGCACTCGTGGTAAGCTGATTCCCAGCGGTCAAATGCGGGATTTCAGCACCGTGTATTTGCAGGGTGTCTCACGGCCGATCTATCCTTTAGCCGCGGGCTGGGACCAGAAAAACTCGGTGGATTACTTCTGCTTGACTGTCGGATTCGAATCCAGTAATGCCTCATTGGCGAACTCACCTGCTGAGCGTCCTTGGCCTAGCGTCTCGTGACCCTGATTGCGGTTACTTCGAGTTGTTACTGATGAGTTTCTTCACGCTGGTCTGGACGAGCCGGACCTTGGCGAGGATCTCGTCGGCGGTGGGTCCAGGTGAAGGGTTTCGCGTTCTCGTTCCAGGAGTTGATATAGTCGCGGATCTGTTTGACCAGGACGTTGACGCTTGCGAACGTGCCGCGACGGATGGACTGCCGGGTGATGATCCCGAACCAGATCTCGATCTGGTTCAACCACGAGGACCCGACGGGGGTGAAATGGAAGTGGACGTGCGGGTTTTTCGCCAGCCACGCCTTCACGTCCGGGGTGGTGTGGGTGGAGAGGTTGTCCAGGACGGCGTGGATTTCCTTCCCCGCGTGCGGCTTGACGGCTTCCTTCATGAACGCCAGGAAGTTCGCGCCGTTCCGGTTCGGCTTGCACTCGCCCAGCACTTCACCGGTCGTGACGTTCAGCGCGGCGAACAGGTTCGTAGTGCCATGCCGCACATAGTCGTGGGTGCGCTTCTCCGTGGCCGCGAAAGTCACCGGCAGCACCGGCTGGGTCCGGTCCAGGGCCTGCACCTGCGTCTTCTCATCGACCGACAGCACCACGGCGCCACCGGGCGGGGCCAGGTACAGGCCGACGACATCGGCGACCTTCTCCGCGAACGCCGGGTCTTTCGAGATCTTGAAGGTGCCCGAGCGGTGCGGCTTCAGATTCTCCTCACGCCAGACGCGGGCGATGTAATGCCAAGACACCGAGATGCCCTCCCGCCGCTTCAAATGGTCCGCCAGCGTCCGCGTCGACCAGTGCGACAGACCCGATTCCGCCGGCGGCGACATCCGCGTCAAAGCGATCACCCGAGCCCGCACCCGCGGCGGCACCTGGGTACGCGGCCCGCCACGGCGCCTCTCCTCCAAACCAGCAAGGCCCCGCTCGGCATAACGGGCCTTGCAGCGATCCACCGTCAGCGGCGCCACACCGGCGAGTTCGGCGATGTCCTTGCGCCGCCGCCCCTCACCGGACCACAACACGATCCGTGCACGAAGCGCCACATCGGCCGGACCATCCCGCGACCCGGCCAACTCCCGTAGTTCCGCCATCTGTTCAGAGGAGAGATCCATATTGAACTCAACGAGCCAACCAGCCTCAGGTTCCACGAACAGGATCACGAGACACTAGGGATGGCAGATGGTAAGTAAATCGACAGCGCTGACTGTGCCCCGCCCGCTCCCCTCGTTATGGGGAGGGGCGGCAGATCCGCCGTGCCTGCTCGAGGCGCTCGCCATGACTGCGATGACACGGCCAGGAGACGTCGCGGTCCGCGATGAGGACCATGAGCTGACATACCGCGACCTGACCATATGGACCAGGAGCATCGCTGCGGTGCTGGTGGATCACGGAATCCGCCCGGGCGACCGGGTGGCGATCACCGGTCCGCGAAGTGCCGCGATCGTGGCGGCGATGCTCGCCACGGTGTACATCGGTGCCACGTATGTGCCGCTGGATGCCGGCTACCCGGTGCGGCGCCTTAAGCACATGAAGACCGACAGCGGTGCCAAGATGCTGCTGTTCGCTGACCAGGAGCCCGCGTTCGCGACCGGAGTGCAGTCCTTGCGCATACCGCCGGCACCCGGTTGGCTGACTGCGAGCACGCCCAGCGACGCGGCCATGCCGCGGCACTCATGTCAGGCGGACCTACCCATATACATCATCTACACCTCCGGGTCCACAGGCCTGCCCAAGGGGGTGGCGCTGCCGCACCGCTCCATCGACAACATGGCGGAATGGCAGCGGAGCCATTCGGTGCGGCCGGACCTGCGCACTGCCCAGTTCACGCCGCTCAACTTCGATGTGTGGTTCCAGGAAGTCCTCGGCACGCTGTGCGGCGGGGGAACGCTGGTGATCATGCCCGAGCCCCTACGCCGTGACGCGATCGCCCTGCTCGACTGGCTGGCGGACAATCGGATCGAGCGCCTGTTCCTGCCGTACGTGGCGCTGAACATGCTCACCGTTGCCGCTGCCGCCGCCGATTCACTCGACGATCTCGCCCTCCAAGAGGTGAACCTCGGCGGCGAGCAGCTCGTCTGCACCCCTGCCGTTAGAGACTTCTTCCGGCGCCTGCCGGGCTGCCGATTGAACATCCACTACGGCCAGAGCGAGTCCGCCATGGTCACCGCGCACACACTGACCGGGCCGCCGGAACACTGGCCGACGTTGCCGCCGATCGGGCGCCCGCTGCCGGGCTGCGAGGTGATCGTTGATCCGGTCGACCACGGCGAGCCGGCTGTGGGGGAGCTTCTGGTTACCGGCCTGCCCCTCTCGACCGGCTATCTCAACCAGCCCGGCCTCAACGCGGCGCGGTACATCCCACTGGACCTCACCCGTTACGGCCACAACCGGGCCTTCCGTACCGGAGACCTGGTGCGCGTCGAGGCCGACGTCATCTACTACGTCAACCGTGCCGACGACGAAGTGAAGGTCCGCGGAGTCCGGGTGAATCCGCTGGAGGTGGACGCCTGCCTGCTCGAGCAGCCAGGCGTCACGGAAGCGGTATGTGTTCCGATCGAGATCGCCGAGGGTTCCCGTCAACTGCGGGCCGCCGTCACTGTCGACGGAGGGAAAGCCGACTTTGACGTCGGCCGAGCGATGGCCGCCCTGACCGAGCTACTGCCCGGGCCATCGGTGCCCGTCTCCATCACGGTCCTGCCGGAACTGCCCCGTACACCGAGCGGCAAGGCGGACCGCAAGGCGGTCGCCCAGACGCTTGCGGGCATTCACCTGCAAGGCCATGAGCAGCCCGGCCGCTGACGCAGAGGAGCAACTTGGCCATGAGAGGTACGCCAACCCTCCTGGTCATCGACTACTACCACCCCGGCCGGCGGCCGGAAGCCCACATCGGCGACCTGGGCCTGGACGGTTTCGATTGCCGCTACCTGCTCAGTCACCTGTTGCCCGGCGAGACGAGGTGTTCGCACATGTATGCGATCTGACCAGGCGCTGCGGCTCGGCCGCCTGCGGTGCCGCGGCGATGCCATCTCCTCGGGTTTTTGTCGAAGGTGCGGACAAAACGCTAGCGCAGACAGGGGTTTGAAATGGAAGGCGACTTCGAGACGCAGACAGAACGTCGGCTCGCGATGATCTGGGCCGATGTCCTCAAGCTTGACAAGGTCGGGCGTGACCAGGATTTCTTCGGCCTTGGTGGGGACTCGCTGCTGGCCACCAAGGTGGTGCTGGAGGCCCGCCGCGTATGGAACATCGATTTCACGGTGCGCGTTCTGATCGACACTCCGGTCCTCGCCGACCTGGCCGAACGCATAGACCGGTGGGCCAACAAGGACACCGGGGCGCCCGCGACCCACGATCTGGCATGAATACGCCCGGGTTCCTGTAATGCTGCCCCAACTTGACTGTACGGCGGCCGTTGCAGCCTTCATACCCACGTATATCGACGAGATAGCGACACAGGATTCGGGGAGGTCCAGAATGCTAATTGAAAGCATCCCGATAAGGAGCAGCAACCAAGAGCGTAAGAAAGTTGTGCTTGTCGAGATTCCCACATACGAGAACATCCTGCCGCTTGCGTCTGGCTACATCCAGGCGTGCGCACAGGAAGACATCGAGGTGGGGGCGGCTCATACCTTCGAAATAGTCTCTTACCCGGTGACCGATGACCGGCACAAGCTACTGGAGGAACTGGCCGGAAAATATGCGCAAGTTTACATGTTCAGCTGTTACATATGGAACATGAAGCTGGTCAGCTGGCTGCTGAAGGAGTTGCGGGAGCGGCAGCCACACGCCCATTACCTGCTCGGCGGCCCGCAGGTGATGAATCACGCTGCAACCTACCTGGCGGATGCGCCGGAGAACGTCTACGTGTGCAACGGAGAGGGGGAGAGGACGTCCGTGGAGCTGCTCAGGCAGGTCAGCGCCCCAACGCCCGATCTGCACCAAGTCCCCGGTCTCAGCTTCTGGTCCGGCGGCGAGCTCGTCACCACGGAACCCGCGCCGCGGATTAGCAATCTCATGGAAATTCCTTCTCCGTTCCTCACGGGCGTCTTCGACGGCCGCGAGTTCAGTATGGGGATCTTGGAGACGAACCGGGGGTGCCCCTTCCGCTGCACCTTCTGCTACTGGGGCGCGGCCACCAACTCAAAGGTGATCAAGTTCGAGGAGGAGCGGATCCGGGCTGAGCTGGACTGGATCGCCGACAACGGGCTCTCCGGGCTCTTCATCGCCGACGCGAATTGGGGGCAGTCACCCCGTGATGTGGCGATGACCGAGCATATCGTGGAGCGCAAAAAGGAAGCCGGCTACCCGCTGGTCGTGTACATGGCAGCCACCAAGAACCGGCCGGAGCGCATGGCGCAGATCACCGAGATATTCGTGCGCGGCGACCTCATGGTGACTCAGCCCATCTCACTTCAGACGCTGAATCCTGAGTCGCTCAAGCTCGTGGATCGGGCCAACATTCACGAAGAGACTTTCGTCGAGCTGCAGCGTACGCTCAGGGAGAAGCAGATCAGTTCCTATGTGGAACTGATCTGGCCCCTTCCGGGGGAGACTTTCGAGTCGTTCAAAGACGGGTTGACGAAGCTGTCCCGGTCCTACGCCGACACCGTTATCGTCTATCCGCAGCTTCTCCTGCACAACACTCCCATGTACAACCAGGTGGAACTCTACGGCCTGACAACGGAGCCCGTGCCGAGCGACGTGTCTGAGGCGGAGGTCGTGGTCGCCACGAACTGGGTGTCAAAGGAAGAATGCCGCGATGCGTACTGGCTGTATAATGCAATGCACACCATCTACAACATGCGCGGCCTGTTCCTGCTCTCCGGCTATCTCGATGCGGCCGGCATCATCTCCTACGGCGATTTGTTTGCCAGCGTCGCGCGTTACTTCCAGCGTCGGACAGACTCTGAGGTGCTCCGGCTCATCACCGAGTCTTTGGCCAACCTGACCAACTATGACGTGCTCCTCAGCGGAAAGATCGGCCACATGATCCTCAGCACCCATCGTGAGGAATTCGACATGGTGCTGGCCGACTACGTCACATCCCAGGAGTGGTGGTCGGACCCGATGGCCCGGCAGGCGTTCGAGATGGATCTCATCGCACGGCCCTATATCTACCGCGAAGCGGTGAGTGCGCCGGACTACGAGTTCACGGAGATCACCGTGCACGGCCTGGGCGATGCCGAAACTTTCATCGTGGAGGTCTCCACGGAGCTGGCTCGGCTGCTGACGGAGCGCGAGATGCTCGACGCCGACGCGCAGGGCGACGCCGAATCCGGACGGGTCATGCTGCGCGTCAACCATCATGCTCGGCAGAAGATGCCCTACATGCCGCAGCGAAGCCTTGAGCACAACGCCAACTACTGCCACGGCACCGTACTGCGCTTCCGTGAGATCCTGCCCTTCGTCGAGGTTCACTCACCCCACACCGTGCAGGCTCCGGCCGCTGATTGACTGGCCCCGTGGTGACCGTCGGGGCCTGTCGATGAATCACTTCCTGGCACCCACCGTGATGGGCAGAACGACTGCGGATTCAACTTGCTGGTCCTTGGGGACTTCTTGCTCGCCGACAACGACGGTGTCGTGACTTGCTACCGCCTTCCTTCTGAGAGTGCGAGATGTGGCGTTCTGCCGGTCTTGTCATCGCTCGATGGTGTGATGTTGGGGCGGTGACGTCTGCGGCGTGCGCAGAAGCAGAAGGGGAGACAGAGATGTCCGTTCGTCCCGACCGGTCCCGTCCCGTAGACCGGCGAGTCCGTGTGCAGGGCCAACCCGTCGACTCCTTTCCCGCTCTGCCACCGGAGGCGGAACAAGGGGCTTCACCCTTGATCGTGGACACCCTGATCATTGGATCGTAAAGATCCGAAGGACAGGAGTTCCCGTTGGGGACGTCGAAGTACTCGCCTGAGTTCCGGGCCGACGCCGTCGCGCTGTACCGGGCCACCCCCGGTGGCACCTACGCCTCGGTGGCCAAGGACCTGGGTGTCCTGCGCACCTGGGTGCGGGACGCCGAGCAGGCCGCCCGGCCCGGTGCCGGCGAGGCCGGCGCGATCGAGAAGGAGAACCGGCAGCTGCGGGCGCGAGTGAAGGAACTCGAGCTCGAGCGGGAGATCCTGCGGAGGGCCGCGAAGTATTTTGCGGCGGAGACCAGCTGGTGAGCAGCCGCTTCCAGTTCGTTGACGATCATCGTGGCGCCTTCGGCGTCAACCGGCTGTGCCGGATGCTGCATCTCTCGCGGTCCGGGTTCTACCGGTGGCTGGCCGGCGCGGACGCGCGGGCTGAGCGGGTCCGGGCAGATGCCGACCTCGCCGAGCGGATCACCGCCATCCACGTCGAGTCCGACGGGACTTACGGCGCCCCGCGGGTCACCGCCGAGCTTCGCGACGCCGGAGTACAGGTCAATCACAAACGCGTAGCCTGGGTCATGCGTGCGCGGGGCATCGTCGGCTTCCACCTGCGCAAGAAGGTCCGCACCACCATCCCCGAGCCGTCGGCGACACCGGTTCCCGACCTGCTGCGGCGCGACTTCACCGCGAAGACACCGAACACGAGGTACGTGGGCGACATAACCTATCTCCCCGTCGGGAACGGCCAATTCCTGTATCTGGCAACGGTGTTGGACCTGTGCTCGAAACGCCTGGCGGGCTGGTCGATCGCCGACCACATGCGCACCGGGCTGGTCACCGACGCTCTGAAGGCCGCGGCGGCGGCGCGGGGTGCCGGCGGCCTGCGCGGAGCGATCTTCCACAGCGACAACGGGGCGCAACCCGGACTCAATCGGTCGTTGCAACACCGGCTTCTTGAGTCAAGAGTAGGTGGTCGTTGAGGGCTTCGGCGGGTGTCTTCCATCCGAGGGTCTTGCGGGGACGGTTGTTGAGGGCGAGGGCAACGGCTGCGAGTTCGTCGGCCTGCCACCGGGACAGGTCCGTGCCCTTGGGAAAGTACTGTCGCAGCAATCCGTTCGTGTTCTCGTTCGTGCCACGTTGCCAAGGGCTGTGCGGATCGGCGAAGTAGACCTGCAGCCCAGTGTCGATACGGAGCTGGGCATGCTGGGCCAGTTCCTTGCCGCGGTCCCAGGTCAGCGGGCGGCGGAGCTGTCCGGGCAGCGTGGTGATCGTGGCAGCGATCGCGTCCTTGACGGCCTCAGCTCCCAGACCGGCCAGCGCGGGCCCGTTCTTCACCCGCGGCTCGATACCGAAACCCTCCATCCGGGGGAGGTGCAGGAGCATGGTGAACCGTGTCGTTCGCTCGACCAGCGTGCCGATCGCGGACTTATCGGTGCCGATGATGAGGTCACCCTCCCAATGTCCGGGCACTGCCCGGTCCTCGGCCTCGGCCGGCCGTTGGCTGATCATCACCTCGGGGGTAACGTGCCCATTCGCCCGCCGTCGAGTACGGGCGCGAGGAACCCGCAACGCCCGCCCGGTGCGCAAGCAGGCGACCAGCTCGCGCTTGAGTGCCCCGCGCCCTTGGACATAGAGGGCCTGATAGATCGCCTCGTGCGAGATGCGCATGGAGTCATCATCGGGGAAGTCGACCTGCAGTCGGTTCGAGATCTGCTCCGGGCTCCAGGCGGTCGCCCATCGCCGGTCCTGGCGGCGTGGCTTGTTGCGTCCCTTCCACGGTGTCGCCGCGGGCCCCACCACCGTTGTCCCGTCCGCGCGTCGGACCTGGCCCGATAGCCGTTCCTGCACGTAACCGCGCAACCGGTCGTTCTCGACCAGCTTGGCCGTCTTGGGACGTTGTGCCATCAGCTCGGCCTTCCACTGCGCGACGGACGCTCGATAGTCGAGCTTGCCTCCGCGGTGGCCGCGTTGCGGCGCAGCTCCCGGGAGATGGTCGAAGGATGGCGGCCGAGCCGACGGGCGATCTCTCTCACCCCGGCGTCCTGAGCCTTCAGTAGGGCGATCTCTTCACGCTCGTCAAACGACAGGTAGCGGCCCGAGACCGGGATGCGCAGGAACGTCGGCATGCCGCCACGCTCCCGGAACCAACGACTGCCGGCCGCCTGCGACGCGCCGACCGCGATCGCGGCATCCTCGCTGGTAAGCCCTTTGCCGATCTCACGCCAGAACAACCGCTCCGCGTCGCGTCGCAGCGACGGCTTGCCCGGCGACTTCATCGGTGACCTACCGGTCAACTCCGTCATCCAACCCGCTGGCCTGCCCACCAACACCTCCATGAACGAGGTGTTGCGACGACCAGTTGAATCCACCCAATACTCCTCGAAGGAGTTCGCCCAGGTCTGCACGGACCTCGGCGTGATCAGATCGCGCGGCGCGGTGGGCACGAGCGCGGACAACGCCGCCGCCGAGTCGTTCAACGCGACCATGAAACGCGAAACGCTCCAGGGAAGGAAACACTGGCCAGGAGCCCGCGCAGCCCGCCTCGCGGTCTTCCGATGGGCGACCCGCTACAACACCAGAAGGAGGCACTCCAGCATCGGTCAGATCAGCCCGAACTCCTTCGAACAACGATCAGTTACGCTGACCACCGCCGCATGACAACCGGTGTCCACGATCTTGGGTCAAGGCCCGACTCACCACACAGACCCTGCCTCGAACTTGGGTGAGCGCACGACCGTGCTGCGGTCCCCTGCGGGATGCTCACGCCGAACGGGCCCGGCCTCCTGCTGCATTTTCCGTGCTCTCCGCCGCCGCGACAGCATGCCTTAGCGTGTGCGGGATGAGGATGCTGATCATTGGTGGCAGCGGGTTCTTAGGGACGGAGCTGCTGCGCCAAGCGCAAGTACAGGGTTGGGAGGCGGATGCTACGTTCCACTCCCGCCCCAGTGCCGCGCAGACCGACGCCTGGCACCAGCTTGACGTCCGTGATCCCGCACAGGTGGAAGCGCTCCTGGTTACGGTGGCACCTCGCGCGGTGATCAACGTGACAAGCGGCGGTGCGGACTGGGCGATCACTGCGGACGGCTCCATCCACATCGCCATGGCCACCGCGAAGCTCGGAATCCGCCTGGTACACGCCTCCTCTGATGCCGTGTTCTCCGGCATCGGCAAGGCCCATTACGACGAGACCTGCACCCCAGACCCGATCACCCCGTACGGGGCCGCTAAGGCCGCCGCTGAGACCGCTGTGCGACTGCTGTGCCCGGACGGCATTGTCGTCCGCACCTCTCTGATCATCGGCGACGGAGGATCCCACCACGAACGGGTGGTGCACGAGCTGGCTGCCAACCAGCGGGAGGGAGCCCTGTTCACGGACGACATTCGCTGCCCCGTCCACGTCGCCGATCTTGCGGCCGGTTTGTGGAAGCTCGCGGCCTCGAACGAGGCAGGCGTCTTCCACCTCGCCGGCACCGACGCCCTCAGCCGCTACTCGCTGGGCGTGCTCATCGCCCGCCGCGACGGCATCGCACCCTCCTTGCTGCCCGCGGGCCGTCGGGCGGACACCCGGCTACCGGGGGCACTGGACGTACGCCTCGACAGCCGCGCCGCGCAATACCGGCTGGGCATCAGGCTCCGCGGCGCCAGGGACTTCCTCCATACGAGGTAACACCCCCTGGCCGACCCCAGCCAGTCCGGGCGTCACCTGCTGTCAAACGCCTTCACCCCCGTCCGGCGCGGACAGGGGTGAAGGAACGTTCATGCTGCGACGGTGAGCGGGGCTTCCATCCGCTCCCATGCTCCGAGGACGGCCTTGTGCGCGTCCGGCTGCAGGTGAGCGTAGCGCTGGGTGGTCTGGAAGCTCTCGTGGCCGAGGAGGTGCTGGACCTCGTAGAGCGAGACTCCCTTCTGGACCAGCCACGAGGCGCAGGTGTGCCGCATGGAGTGGGGCGGGTAGTGCGGGACGAGCTGTTGCTCGCCATCGGTGTCGAAGTAGTAGGAGGCTTCGACGGTGGGCCACCAGGTCTGCCGGCGCCAGTTACTGTCGGCGAGGAGGCGCCCGGTACGGCCCTTGGTGATGGTGGTGAAGACCACGGCGTCCCGGTCGAGCCGGTGGATGTGGCGTTCAAGGGCCTCCAGGACGTGGGGCGGGAGCGGGACTTCCCGGCGGCTCTTGGAGCTCTTGGGGTACTCCTTGATGCCGCTCTTGCTGTTGACCTCCACCACGAACAGGCGCGCGCGACGCGTGTCGATGCGGTGGCGGTGCAAGCCGGTCAGTTCTCCCCAGCGCAGACCGGTGTAGAAGCCGAGCAGGCACATCGTCCGCCACGGGGCGGGGAGTTCGTCCAGGATGCTCTGCGCCTGGTCGAGCGTGAACCACTGCGGCGGTTTCACCGCGATGGTGGGCAGGTCGATGCTGCGGCAGGGGCTTACCGCGATCACGTCATCGTCGACGGCCGCGCGCATCATGGAGGACGTCAGGTTGTAGGCCCGCTTGATCGCAGCGGCCCCCGCGCCCTTCTCGACCAGGGTCCGGATCCAACTCTGAACGTCCATGCGGGTGATGGCCCGCATCTCCCAGTCGGCCCAGTAGGGCATGACGTGGTTCTTGATGTTGGAGGCGTCGCCGCGCAGCGTGTGGGGCTCAACGATGCGAGCGTTCCACCACCGGTCGTGCCACTCGCAGAACGACACTTCACCGGCCCGCGGGTCGCGCATACCTCCGCGCGCGAACTGGGTCTCCATCTCGATGCCCCAGGCCCGCGCCTGGGCTTTGAGGGGAAACGACTCGCTGAACCGGTCTCCTATCCGGTTGCGGACGGTCGCCTGCCACTTTCCAGACTTCAACTTGCGCAGGTACGCGATACTACTCCTTTGTTCGAGGGTGGAGCGGGACAAGCCGACGGCAGGAGATCAGCGGCGGGACCTCGGGGCAGCGACCGACCTGCTGGTGATGAACTCCTCGAGCCCGGCAAGGGGAACACGGACACGGGAACGCCCCGCTCCGGTCCGCAGATCGACGACCGGCAACTCACCAGCAGCGATGAAGCGGTAGACCGTACGCCGGTCGACATCCAGGGCGGCGGCGACAGCGGGAATGGACAGCAAGCGGGCAGGCATGGGTAGATCCTTGACGATGGGGGCGGGATGGGTGCCCGGCGAAGCGGCAGCCGGTCCAGGGCGAAGGTCAACCAGCTCCCTCAGGGCAGTGAGACCTCACCTCGAAGTGGAACCTCGCAAACCAGGATTTCGTGACGTGACGGTGTCGCTGGGCGTGAGGACTGACGAGGGGCAGAGGGATGAAATCGGTAGGGTGCCCGCGCTCCGCGGATCGGCCGGAGCGCGGGCGGGATTTCATCGCTTGAGCTCCGGAAGGGCCATGGCCTTGGCCAGGCGATCCCAGTCGATGTCGGCATCCTCCCGACGGAAGCAGTACGGGTAGCGAAGTGCCAGCCAATCCGGCGTCACACCGGCCAGCTCGGCAACCGCGAAGGACGAGATGCCCATCCTCAGCCACTCCACGAGGCACGACTCCCGCAGGATGGAGATGGGCTCCCCCAGACGCCACGAGTACCGCTCGTCCCGGGGCAGGACAGCCTCTTGGGCCTGCTCCCACACTTGCTGGTAGACGGAAGCCGAGAGCGGCCCACCGCGCCTGCCGGGAAACAGCAGATCGCCCTCCCTCAGACCAGCCTCATCGATCCAGTGACGCAGAAACTCAACGAAACGGGGCTGGAGGGGAATCTCCCTAGCTACTCCTCGGTGACGAGCCGTCAACTGACCCCCGTCGCCCTCCGGGAGCATCACGTCGCGAACTCGCAGGGCGCGAGCCTCCCCCGGACGCAGTGCCTGCTCGGCCACGGTGAGCATGAAGGGGTACACCGAGCGATCGGCACCCGCGTGCCCACGTATCCACTCGAGCAGCGATCGAACTTGCTCCACGGAAAGCAGCCATTCTTCGTCCATTACGTCGACGGACACAGCGATTAACTCCTCAGGGAAAGGGACAGAATGCGCCACTCGGGGATCCGCGTGACAGATTCAATGGTCGGCACGATCCCCGGTTTCGGTAACCGGGGATCCCGTGCTATAACGCCACGGGATCCCAACGATGCTGACGTCAGATCCACGTCAGGGATGGCGGCGGCAAGTCATCACGATCTTCAGGAAGCGCTCTAGATTGACTTGCACAGGGCCCTCTATTCCAGTCCGTTCCGGTCCCAACTTGTCTGCCGTCGGCGAACCGCCCCGATGCCGCCGCCTCGCAAGGGAGCATCGACAGCGCCCGTTTCGTGGCCCGAAGCAGCCGAACAGAGCAGGCGCCTTCTAAGCACCTGCTCTATGGCGACGGCTTTTTGTGCACGCCGCGCCAGAACCTGAACGGCCTCACCGCTCTACCGCAAGGCCGCCGTCTAGATCGGGGTCTTCCACCGGCAGGGCAGCACTGTCCGGCAGCACCACTCCGACTACACGGCTGGCGGCGCCAAGCACCCGCGCAAAAAAAAGGGGGATCTGCTGCGCCGCCGCACCCGTCTCGTCGAACATGGCATACATCCGGTCTCCGAATAGG
Organism: Streptomyces sp. NPDC002838; assembly: GCF_040295365.1. Classification (NCBI taxonomy): domain Bacteria; kingdom Bacillati; phylum Actinomycetota; class Actinomycetes; order Kitasatosporales; family Streptomycetaceae; genus Streptomyces; species Streptomyces sp. NPDC002838. The sequence continues at coordinate 26,083 of NZ_JBEOVF010000013.1, forward strand.
CGACCGCATCGCCCCCGAACCTTTGGAGTCGATCAGCCTTCCGGGGCTTCCACCCCGAAGGTCCCACCCCCGTACTTGCGGTATCTCGTCCCATCTGAACAAGTAGTTCATCATCGATTCACCCTTCCCAGCGAACGTGGTGATTCAACCCGCTGGGACGGTGCCGGAGGCTGTGAGCGGTAGTAGAGGAACCGCAGAAGGCGAAAAGCGCGCTCGCAGTTGACGTCGTTGCCAGCCAGCGCTGTCCCCGCGACGATGACGATCCCCGCGATTGCGCGAAGTTCGATCCCCGTCGCGAGGAAGCAGAGTACGGGATGGATGACGGATGCCGCGGCCGGTCCGCCGTCGCCCAGCACGACCTTCCCGCTCGTGCAGCGCTTCGCGGGCTGTCAGTACCGAACACCGCAGGAAAGAGGACCTGTCAACAGCACCACGACTGCCTGTATGAAGGCGCCGAGGAGGAGACGGTCATCGAAGTGCCGGAGCCTCCCTCGATGCGGTTACAGGTCGCCCTGGAGCCGATCGATGAGTAGGGCGGCATAACCAACCTGAAGTTCAAGGACTTGATGCGCCGTCCGCTTCGGACCAGTCAAGGAGTTCCTCTCAGGTATCCGGTTATCCACCAGGTCGAGTCGGGCCCAGTGAGATAGTCGACGCGCAGGGAATGGCATGCCGCTCCGGGACGGCGCAGTTCGGTGATCACATCTGTCAACCGGTCACCTAGACGTTGGTACACCTCGGCAGCAGGAGTCTCCCTGCCAGAGCGGGCACGTTCGACGGTGTGCCAGTTACTCAGGAACTCCAGCGCCATATCGACGACGCCGCGGGCTGCAAACGCGGTCAACTCGTCGGACGGAGCGGTGAAGTGGCCCTTGTGAATGACCATGTTGCGGGTGGCATAGAGCCATTCGAGGACGCTTCGGTAGGTTCCGGCCTGGATTTCGAGCCAGTTCGCCAAGTCCTTGGGAGCAGCGAGTCGGGAGCGCCACAGGGAGAGAGTCTCGGCGGCAAGTCCTTCGCAGCGGGTTGCAAGGTCCGTGGCAGCGTCCTTGGCCGCCTGCAGGCAGGACGAGATGCCTGATTGCGCGGGGAGCAGGACGTCGAGCCAGGCGTCGACAGACTTCAGGTGTTCCTTGCTCCCTTCGGTTGTCACATACGCACCCAATGCTGCCATGTCGGACGTGATCGCCGTCTCGGTAACCTGGAGGTCCATTTCCACGCGCTCCAGCCGCGCACGCGCGGTCGCTGCGAGTTCCACGTGCGTGTTGAGCGCGGCCTGAGCGTTAAGGCTGTCGGACTGGGCGCAGAAGTGCGCCGCGGTCTCATGCTTCTTGAGTTGAACCTTTTCCATCTCCACGGCATGGCGCTGGTGGTCAAGCCGGGCACGGGCAGCAGAACGGAGTACTGCATGAGTCGAGGCAAGGTGTCGGCGGAGTGTCTGCAGGGCGCAGGCTCGAGCCAATCGTTCGACTTTGTTTGCTGCCAGGCCAGTCGTCTCCAAGGCACTCCAGGACAGAGCGGCGCTCGCCATGGGTGCGTCCACATGGCGAGCGAGGTTGGCCGCCCTCATCGCAGCACGCAACGAATCGGGCATGTAGCCAGTGAGCGGGTAGGCCGTACGCCGCCCCGGGCTGCGCACGGTGCCCATTGCGTGCCGGTCAGACGGTGACTCGACCGACCACGTTGGAGCCAGTTGCAGGTCAATGAGTCGATCGCCAGCCGCATAATGATCCAAAGCCTCGCTGAGCTCTCGCCGCGCGATTCGCGCTGCTGTGCCGGGGTCAGCTGCCTCGATCCGAATGCTAACCAGAACAGCGGAGCCTTCAAGGGGGCCGACGAAGCGTACAAACTTGCGGATCGGAGCTCTCGTGGGCAGTTTGTCTTCCTCCTGCCCGCCCCACAGCCCCCACTGCTGGCTGCCAGGCAGGAAGGTCGCAAGGCCGCGAAGCTCCCGTGTTCCGTGCACGGCAAGCGTGACCCGATGCGAACGGTTGGGCGGCCACAATGCGCTCTTGACGGCGTCCGCACTCACCGCGCCGCAGGAGATGAGATTCACCAGATCGGTGTAAAGCGCAGTCGTGTCCCGGCCCTCAAGGGCAACGAGCAACCCGATCTCCGCAGCCATCTGCTCCGCGAGGTACCGGTCGCTGACTGCACCAGTCCACAGCGGTTCACCCACCCCTTGATTGCCTCGCTAAGCGGAACGAGGAGGCGGTCGAGCTGGATCGCCGCCTGCCGTGTCTGATTCTGCGGCGTGGAATCCCTACGCTGTGAAATCAGGCTTGCAATAGCGACCATTTCCGTCTCCGCCAGCGCAAGATCTGCTCGGCCACCCAGGCGGTAGGCACCTGCCGCCTGCCGGGTCGAGGAGATCGCCGCGTCAACGACGCGACCAAGCAGTTGCCATCTCGGCTGCCCCACGGACCCGTGGCTCTCGAGTGCTGCCTGCGCACGAATCAGTGCGACGAGTGCACTCGGCAGTGTTGCAACGTTCTGGCCAAGGTGGCTGCTGCCATCGAGGGCGGACAGCACACGTTCCAGCAGGCTGCGTTGCCCGGCGTGCATCGCCGCCGAGGTGGAGGCTTGTAGCCATTCAGGGTTCAAGTACCGCACGAGCGAACCGTACGCTTGATCGGCTCTGCCCGCGGCATCACCGCTTCGGGGCAACCCCCTTGCGAGATACGGTACATGGACGATCCGCATGCCGGCTCCTTGCTCGAGCCTCCGGGAACCTCAAACTCGTCGCGCGGATCAGCCGGGTACACAACCGATCAACATGAACCACTGTCAGCGCCGCCGGGTAGCGTGGCCGTGCACAAGGCTGGGCAGAGAGTCGCCGGGCAGGCGGGGCAAGGAGGAACCGGTGGCACCGAGGCCGGGTGGGGAGACGGACAAGTTCGGCAATCGCTACGAGGGCGCTTGGACAATCAGGCACGCCCTGTACGTCCTACTCGGGCAGGGGGACTCGCTCACCCTCGAACCGAGCGGAGTCCTCGGTGAGGGGACTGAGTTTGCCTATCGTCACAATGGCCGCACCGAGGTACATCAGGTCAAACGACAGAACCGCAATGCCAACGGATGGAACGTCGCATCCTTGGAGGCAAAGGGGATTTGGCGGCACCTGCGCACCCACGTCGAGGCGAGCCATGACTTCCACTTCGTCTCCATAGTGCCGGCCCGGCCACTTCAGGAACTCGGCGACCGCGCCCGCCGCTCCGACGACTTTTCCACTTTCATCCGTGATTGGCTGACGGACGAACTCCGTGCCCCCTTCGACGAACTCGCGGCTCCCGGGATATTTGGCGCACCGGAGACAGTATGGCGCATGCTCCGCTCTCTGTGGGTGGAGTGGCCCGATGAGCGCGACGTGGTCGCCATGAATGCAGCTCTCGCTGAAAAGGTTCTGTCCGGGGCTCCCGGCCGACTGGCGGCCCTCGCCCTGGGTGACCTACTCCTCAACTCCCTGGGTACGCGCCTCGACGCGAGAGCCATAATGGCCCGACTCCCGCAGTACGGGCTGTGGCACAACGTCAAACCGGAGAACTCCGCCGCCATGGCACCGGTGAGTGGGATAGCCCAGACCGCCCCCGACCGTGTTATCCCTCGAACCACTCCTGCCCTCTCAGGACTGCCCTCACCTTCCGGCACGTTCACCGGTAGAGACGCCGTAGTAGCAGAGCTACTCTCGGCGTTGGATCCGGGTACCACAGGCGAGGGGCCCTCGGTCCACGTGGTGGCCGGACTGCCTGGTGTCGGAAAGACTGAGCTGATACGACAGGTTGCCCATCGCGCCCAGGACCAGGACGGATGGTTCTGCGGTGCCCTTGCAGTCGAACTCTACGGGTACGACCCTGCCCGCCGGCAGAGCCCCGACGAGGCGCTCGCTTCGATGCTCCGGGGGCTGGGCATCGACCACGAACACCTCCCTGTAGATCTAGAGGACCGCGCGCGACTGTACCGATCGACGCTGCGCAGCCGAGCCGACCAGGGCCAGCGCACCCTGATCGTCCTCGACGACGCCATGGACAGTGAGCAGGTCCACCCCCTCCTCCCGGGCGACGCGCGAGTCCCCGTACTCATCACCTCACGACACACACTGTCCGAACTGGACGCCCGCCTGTACGACCTGGCCGTGCTCGATCCTGCGGACTCCGTTGACCTGCTCCGTCTTGTCCTGCGAGCGACCCGGGGCAAGGGAGATACACGGGTCGAGGATGCTTTCGACACTGCTGAGGCCATCGCCCGGCACTGCGGACACCTGCCACTTGCGTTGCGGATCGTCGCCGCCCTCCTGGCGGACCAGCCCGACCGGCCACTGTCCTCGATGGCCCAGGCTCTGGACGACGAGCATCGCCGCCTGCGTCGGTTGAGCCGGGGGAATCTCGCGGTACGAGCCGCGTTCGAACTGTCCTACCGGCACCTGCCGCCGGACCAGGCGCGGCTCTTCCGACTCTTCGCTCTCAACCCTGGCCCCGATGTCTCGACCGAGTCCGTGGCCCACCTATGCGACATCGATCCCGACACGGCCGAAGAACTCTTGGGAGCCCTGGGGCGCGGTCACCTGGTCCAGAGCTCGGCTACCTACGGCCGGTGGCACATGCACGACTTGATCAGGCTCTACGCGGACGAGACCGGGCGGACGGAGCGCGCTAGCACCGATCGCTCCGCTGCCCTGGACCGGCTGGTCCGCCACTACGCAGACCGGCTTGCTGAGGCGCACGACCGCCTTGTCCCGGGTCAGTCCCCGGCGCCCCGTTTCGCAGATCGGGGCGCAGCACTCTCCTGGCTGGACGAAGAACGCGCGAACCTCGTCGCGACCATAACCGCAACGTCTCCCACAGATAACCCATACGTCATCATGGAGATGGCTGGACGCATCGGCGACTACCTCAAACTGCGCCGCGGCTACGCCGAGTTGACGGAGATATACGACAGCGCACTCAGGTGCTGCGCCGGAAGCGCCCCTGCCGCCTTTCGAGCCGCCTTCCTTGACGCACAGGCATGCGCCCTCAGAGGTCTGACCCGGTTCCCGGAAGCGGTTGCCGCACACGAGGAAGCCCTACGGATCCATCGCGCGGAGCGGTCCCTCTTGGGTGAAGCCGAGGTTTTGACCAACCTCGGTCACACGCTGCATGAAATGCGCGACATCGATCGCGCCGTGCTCGTGCTGCGAAAAGCCGTCGTCCTGCAGGGCAAGGCAGGGAACCTGCGAGGCGAAGGCGCTGCGCTCACCAACCTCGGACGCGCGCTGGACGAGTCGGGCCGCTACGAGGAAGCGGTGGGCGTGTACCAGCGGGACATTGAAATTTGCCGCCGCATCGACGACTGGCACGGTGAGGCGGTCACCCAGAACAATCTCGGCCTGGCCCTCAGGGAATTGGGGCGGGCCGGCGAGGCTGCGGTTGCCCACACAGCTGCACGGGACGCCTTCCACAGGGCCGGTGATCACCACGGTGTCGCCATGGCCCTCACAAATCTGAGCAGTGCGCTACGCGCAGGCGGACTCGGTGACGGATCAGACCTCCTTGAGGAGGCTGCCGCCCTCTGCCACGACCTCGGAGACAAGCAGGGCGAGGGCGTCGCGCTGACGAATCTCGCCACCAACCGACTCAATGCGAAGGCACCAGCCGAGGCCGTCCGGATACTGATGAGCGCGTATGACCTGCTCAAGGAAGCCGGGGCTACCCACGCGCTGGCCAAGGCGCTGATGAACCTGGGCAAGGCATGGGGGGTACTGGGGCGACAGGACCGGGCCATCGAAGCGGTCCGGGAGGCGATCACGCTCTACCGGACGGCTCGGGACCGTCACGGGGAGGGGAGAGCCCTCTTCCTGCTCTCGTCAGCCTTGTGGGCGACGGATCCAGAAGAAGCCATCTCAGTTGGTACAGCTGCGGTCACGGCGCTCGGCGAGACGGACGACGAGACGCTGACCGGACAGGCAACAGCTCTCCTGGCCACGATGCGGGAATCCATCGACGGCGGCGAAATACAGGCGAGTTTCTAAAGCCATTACGTCCTTGCGGCGGTGGCGCTCCACAGAGCTGCCGCCCGCCCTTCTATCTGTCCGGGAGTGCTTGTGGCAGAGGGGCCTCGATGCTGCGCGATCCACGCCATCCGAGGCCCGCAAGGAGGCGACGCGGTACGTGGGCGACCTGTCACGCCCGTGCAGCCAACCAACTGCCCGACCGCGCGGCTGGATAGTCGGTTACTCCACGCTGCGGGACTGGGCCAGGGATCGCGTTGTCCAGCCTCGCCGCACTCCGCCCTCCGACTCCGCCGAGCACGCGCAAAGTCACCGGGCGACTCACCCGCCGCCCGATCGTGCAGCAGACCCGCCCCTTCGTGTGACCTTGTTCGGTCTCTTCGCGTGATCTTCTCCGGCGTCCGGACGTCAGGCAGCGGGAAGCGCGGCGGCAGCAGCAGCGATCTTGGCGGCGACGGCGTCGAGCGACGACTCCTTCGTGCTCAGCCCGGAGTGCGACGCGAGCATGGGGCTGACGTCATAGAGCTCGTCGAAGGTCACCCCGTGCGTCACGGGCACGACGCGGTTGGTGCCGAGCAGGACGGCGAGCTCCTTCTCGGCGATCCCCTCGTTCTTAATGCTCTCGAGCAGGGCTGGCGTGACCAGCACGATGCCGATCCGGGAGTTACGAAGCCCCTTGTCGATCTCCCGCATCTGCAGCGAGCCCAGCGGGATGTCTTCCTCGCTGAACCACACCGTCGCACCGCTCGTCTTCAGGTGACCGTACAGCTCCTTCGCGCTGCCCTCGCGGTCGTTCCAGGCGTGGCAGAGGAAGAGGTCTCGCTTGTCCGGGTGTACCTGTGCCTGTACCGCAGCCTTGTCGGCGTAGGGCTCGACCGCCCGCCACTCGGTCGGGGTGTACGACACCGTCCTGCCGGACCTGGTGCGCCGCGAGGTGCCGCCGCCATACGACCCGGACGACCGACCGCCACCGCCGCCACCGCCGTAGGAGGGTCCGGACGAATACGACGGGGTGTGCGACCTCCGTCCCCAGCTGCTGCACGCTGGGCAGTTCGCGGCCCCACTCGCGGTGCGGTGGCCTCGGGAGGGTGCTGTGCATTGCGCCATGCGCCCATGGTAAAGCGAACCTCCGACACAGTGTCGTGGTTTGTTGAACGGCCGGCAGCAGCACGTTCAGGGCCGTCGCGTGCGTGGTTCGTCGGTGCTGAGCGACAACTGCCGCAGGCACTTCCCGGGGCAGGGTGCGAGCTTCACGCCGTTCGTGTTCCGGCAGGATCTACTGATGCTCCACGGGTCCGCCTGCGACGAGTGCACCGCCAGTTTCGAAACCAAGGGCGTGACCGTCAAGGACCTCTAGCGCTACGAGACGGCCTTGCCGCCTGACGCCTTTCCGTGGCGGAACTCGACCACGTCCCCGTCCTGCATGTCGGCGTCCTTGCCCTCCATCCGCGCCTCCCACTTCGCGCGGGCCTCGCCCACCGAGCCGGTCTCCACCAGGTCGTCGGCGCCCCCGTGGATGGAGAAAAGCGACCGACAACGGAGTGCGGGCGACATCACCAGCCGTTCTTCATCGTCCCGGAGGGCAGCCACCGCAGGATGGAGAGAACCCGGTCGCGTGGGAACCGGGATCGCTCAGAGGATCGGACCAACCAAGCACAGCAGGTCACGGGCCCCGCTGGTCTCTTCCGGAACATCTGATCTGCACGATCCGGCGGCCCCGTATTGAGCGTCACCAGCCCTCGGCGTCACATCGTCACTCGCAGCTTTGACGCCACCTGACCTGCCCAATACACACCTGACACCCCATCAGAACGAGCGTCAAATGAGCGTCACGAGCGTCATTTCAGCGTCAAGATATCGCCCGTAACGCCCACACCGCCCATAACGCGCACGCGCAAAACCGCAGGTCAGGCACTCTTAGCCACCGGTTCGAGGATCGCCACACACTCCACATGGTGCGTCATGGGAAACAGATCGAACACCCGCAACATCCGCACCCGATACCCCCCACTCCGGAAGTACCCCAGATCCCGCGCCAGCGCCGCCGGATCGCAGGCGACGTAGGCGATCCGCCGCGCACCCAGCGACGACAGATGCTCGACCGTCTTCCGTCCGGCGCCCGCCCGCGGCGGGTCCAGGACGATCAGGTCGACCTCGGTGATCCCCGTGCGCGGCAGTACCGCCTCGACCTTGCCCTGCTCGATGCGCACGCGGTCGAAGTCGGCGAGGTTGTGCCGGGCGTCCTCCACGGCGCGTTTGCCGGACTCGATGCCGAGGACCGCGCCCTTCTCGCCGAGCCGGTCGGCCAACGCCCCCGCGAACAACCCGACGCCGCAGTACAGGTCCAGCGCCATCTCGCCCTTGCGGGGCAGCAGGCCCTGCATGACGGCCGTCACCAACGTGTCCGCCGCCTTCGGGTGGACCTGCCAGAAGCCGCCGCTGCCGACGCGGTGGGTACGGCCGTCCGCGCGTTCGCGGACGAAGGGGCGGCCGTGGACGCGGTGAACGCCGCCGTCCTTCTCCTCGACCCTCATCACGGAGACCGGCTTGTCCAACTCGACCAGCGGCAGCCGTGCGCCCGGCTTGGGCGTGAGGATCACCTGGCGGTCCTGCGAGCCTGTCGCCGCGATCGCCTCGACGGACTCCATGCCCGTCCAGTCGTGCTTCTCGATGCCGAGCTCGCTGACGCCCTCGGCCGCGATCATGCAGTGGTCGATCGGCTCGACCTCGTGCGAGCGGTGCCGGCGCAGGCCCGCCTGACCGTCGGGGGTCACCGCGTACTGCACGCGCGTCCGCCACTGCGGCACCTGGCCCGCCGGCAGCTTGTCGCCCTCGGCCGGCATCACGGTGCCGTCCCAGCCGGCCTCCTCCGGCGTGAGACCGGCGAGCCGCTGCAGCTGCTCGGCGACGACCTCGCCCTTCATCCGGCGCTGGGCGCCCGGCTTGGCGTGCTGCCAGTCACAGCCGCCGCAGCGGCCGGGGCCGGCGTAGGGGCAGGGCGCTTCGATCCGGTCCTTGGACGGCGACAGGACCGAGACGGCGTCAGCCCGCAGGAAACGCGCCCCTTCCTCGCCTTCCGTGACACGCGCCACGACCCGCTCGCCGGGCAGCGTGTGCCGGACGAACAGCACCTGGCCCTCCTCGGTACGGGCGATGCAGTGCCCGCCGTGGGCGACGGGGCCGACCTCGACCTCGTACTCCTCCCCCACCAGCGACTTCTTCGGTTCTGCCTGCATGGCGGGGTGACTCCACAACATCGAGTAGGGGGAAGGCGGACAACAGCCCACCAGTCTACGTCGGTGTCGACGTCTCCTTCGCCCGCTCCTGGGCGGGACCGCGCCGCACCGAGCCCGGAGCGTTCCACTCCTGCCGCTTGCGGGCCCGCTTCCGCGCCACCTCGGACGACTGCAGCTGGTAGGGCACCGAGGTCACCATGACACCCGGCGTGAACAGCAGACGGCCCTTCAGCCTGAGCGCGCTCTGGTTGTGCAGCAACTGCTCGTACCAGTGGCCGACCACGTACTCGGGGATGATCACGGACACCGCGTCCCGCGGCGACTCCCTGCGCAGGCTCTTCACGTACTCGATGACCGGCCGCGTGATCTCGCGGTACGGCGAGTCCAGCACCTTCAGCGGTACGTCGATGCCGCGCCGCTCCCACTCCTCGCGCAGCGCCTTGATCTCGGCCGGGTCGACGTTGACGCTGAGCGCTTCCAGGGTGTCGGAGCGCATCAGCTTGGCGTACGCCAGCGCCCGCAGCGTCGGTCGGTGGATCTTGGAGATCAGCACGACCGAGTGCACGCGGGACGGCCGTACGCTGTCGTCGGTCGGGCCCTCCGGGGCGGCGATCTCCTCGGACACCCGGTCATAGTGCTTCCGGATCGCCGTCATCATCGCGTAGAAGAGCACCATGCCGAGCAGCGCGACCCAGGCGCCGTGCGTGAACTTGGTGACCAGGACGACGATCAGCACCAGCCCGGTGAAGAAGGCACCGAAGGTGTTGATGGCTCGGGAACGGATCATGCGGCGGCGCTTGGCCGGGTCGCGCTCGGTGGCCAGGTGGCGGTTCCAGTGGCGGACCATGCCGGTCTGGCTGAGCGTGAAGGACACGAACACGCCGACGATGTACAGCTGGATCAGCCGGGTGGAGTCGGCGCCGTAGATCCACACCAGGAACATGGCCGCGCCGGCGAGCAGCACGATGCCGTTGGAGAAGGCGAGCCGGTCTCCGCGGGTGTGCAGCTGGCGCGGCAGATAGCGGTCCTGGGCGAGGATCGAGCCGAGCACCGGGAAACCGTTGTAGGCGGTGTTCGCGGCCAGGAACAGCACCAGCGCGGTGGCCGCGGCGAGCACGACGAAGAAGAAGCTGCCCTTGCCGAAGACGGCCTCGGCGACCTGGGTGATCACCGGGTTCTGCACATAGTCGGCGCCGACCGCGACACCGTTGCGCAGCAGGTCGGCGGCCGGGTTCTCGGCCATGCGGACGTCGGTCACCAGCGCGAGCCCGATGATGCCGCAGAACATGGTGACGGCCAGCAGGCCCATCATCGCGAGCGTCGTCGCCGCGTTCTGCGACTTGGGCTTGCGGAAGGCGGGCACACCGTTGGAGATCGCCTCCACGCCGGTGAGCGCGGCACAGCCGGAGGAGAAGGCGCGCAGCATGAGGAAGACGAGGGCGAATCCCGCGAGCCCCTGGTGCTCCGCCTTGATCTCGTAGTCCGCCGTGGGTGCCCGCATGGTGTCGCCGAGGGCCAGCCCGCGGAACGCACCCCAGGCGATCATGATGAAGACGCCCGTGACGAAGACGTACGTCGGGATCGCGAAGAGCTTGCCGGACTCCTTGACGCCCCGCAGATTCATCAGCGTGAGCAGCACGATCACGCCGATCGCGCAGGCCACCTTGTGCTCGACCACGAAGGGGATCGCGGAGCCCAGGTTCTCGATGCCCGAGGAGATCGACACGGCGACGGTCAGGACGTAGTCGACGAGCAGCGCGCTCGCGACCGTCAGGCCCGCCTTGGGCCCCAGGTTGGTGTTGGCCACCTCGTAGTCGCCGCCGCCGCTGGGGTAGGCGTGCACGTTCTGCCGGTAGGAGGCGACCACCGTGAACATCAGCACGACGACCGCGACGGCGATCCAGGGGCTGAAGTGGTACGCCGACACGCCCGCGATCGACAGGACCAGCAGGACCTCGCCAGGCGCGTACGCGACGGAGGACAGCGGGTCGGATGCGAAGACGGGAAGGGCGATGCGCTTCGGCAGGAGCGTTTCCCCGAGCCGATCACTGCGCAGTGCGCGCCCGATCAGAATGCGTTTGGGCACGTCGGTCAGTTTGGACACAACAGAGGATCGTAGGCGTTCGAATGCGGGGGCAACCACCCGCCACCCCTCATCTGCCCTACGGGTGAAATCGACCGGCGGCCCGGCTGCGGGTTCCGCAGGTGGCGGGATCCGCATGCCTATATGACAAAACCCCGCGTTTTCCGGCTGTAGCCGCCCCTGGAGGTTCCATGCATACGACCGCACAGCTGATCGGTGCCGCGGCCACTCTCGTCGGCCTCGGAATCCTGACTCTGGCCAGCGTCCGCAGCATCGGCCGCCGCTGACCGCCCCGGGTGCGAGGCAACCGTGCACAGGGGTGCCGACGTCGTACCGCGCGTGTGTAGCTTGGGCCTCGGTCTGAGACCCTGATGTGGCTGAGCAGTAACTATTCACACCGGAAGGACGGTCGTGCACATCGTCATCATGGGCTGCGGGAGAGTGGGGTCCGCTCTCGCCCAGACCCTGGAGCAACAGGGGCACACGGTCGCCGTGATCGACCAGGACCCCACCGCCTTCCGACGACTGGGCTCCTCGTTCGGTGGTCGCCGGGTCACCGGGGTCGGCTTCGACCAGGACACCCTGCGCGAGGCGGGCATCGAGGAGGCCGGCGCCTTCGCCGCCGTCTCCAGCGGCGACAACTCGAACATCATCGCCGCCCGCGTGGCCCGCGAGATGTTCGGCATCGAGAACGTCGCGGCCCGGATCTACGACCCCCGCCGCGCCGAGGTCTACCAGCGCCTGGGCATCCCCACGGTCGCGACGGTCCGCTGGACGGCCGACCAGATGCTGCGCCGCCTGCTGCCCTCGGGTGCCGAGCCGCTGTGGCGGGACCCCACCGGCGGTGTCCAGCTGGCCGAGGTGCACGCGTCGACCGCCTGGGTCGGCCACAAGATCAGCAGGCTGCAGGAGGAGACGGGCGTCCGTGTGGCGTTCCTGACCCGGCTCGGCGAGGCGATCCTGCCCACCTCGCAGACCGTGTTGCAGGAGGGCGACCTGGTGCACGTGATGATGCGCGCCGACGAGGTCGACAAGGTCGAGGCGGCGTTCGCCAAGGGTCCCGAAGAGGAGGGCGGTCACTGATGAGGGTCGCCATTGCCGGTGCCGGCGCGGTCGGCCGCTCGATCGCGGGCGAGCTGCTGGAGAACGGCCACGAGGTCCTGCTCATCGACAAGGCGCCGACCGCCATCTCGGTCGAGCGCGTCCCGCAGGCGGAGTGGCTGCTCGCCGACGCCTGCGAGATCACATCCCTGGACGAGGCGGCGCTCCAGCGCTGCAACGTGGTGATCGCCGCGACGGGCGACGACAAGGTGAACCTCGTCGTCTCCCTCCTGGCGAAGACGGAGTACGGCGTCCCGCGCGTCGTGGCCCGCGTCAACAACCCGAAGAACGAGTGGCTGTTCAACGAGTCCTGGGGCGTGGACGTCGCCGTCTCCACCCCGCGTCTGATGTCGGCCCTGGTCGAGGAGGCGGTGAGCGTCGGCGACCTGGTCCGCCTGCTCCGCTTCAGCCACGGCGACGCCAACCTCGTCGAACTGACCCTGCCCGAGGAGTCGGCCCTGGCCGGCACCCAGGTCGGCGACGTGGAGTGGCCTCAGGACACGTCCCTGGTCACCATCATCCGCGGCACCCGCGTCCTCACGCCCTCCCGGGAGGACTCCCTGGAGGCGGGCGACGAGCTGCTGTTCGTGGCCGCGCAGGCCCGCGAGGAGCAGCTGGAGGACCTGCTGTCGGTGCGGCGGGAGGACGCGGCGGGCTGAGCCCTCCGGGGGTTACGACGAGAAGGGGCGCCCTGACCATCCAGGGCGCCCCTTTCACCTCTCGGTGCCGGTGCCTACTCAGCCGACCGAGCCGCGGCCTCCCGTGCCTTCTCCTCCGCCTCCATCTCCGCGAACACGTCGATGGGCGCGGGCGCCTTCGCGAGGAAGACCCAGGTCAGCCAGACCGCCAGCAGGAACGGCGGGATCTTCAGGGTGACCAGCACCCAGCCCAGCTGGGTCGTGTCGGCCCACCAGTACAGCGGGAAGAGGATCGCGCACTTGGCGAGCAGGATCGCGCCCCAGGCGTAACTGGCCTTCGCGTACGCCTTCTTGCGGCCCGGGTTGCGGGTGCGCCAGGAGAGGTTCTCCTTGAAGACCGGGCCGAGGATGAGACCGATCAGCGGGACACCGGCCAGGGTCGTGATGATGTACGCCAGCCCCAGGCCGAGCGTGTAGAGCATGCCGGGCAGATAGAAGTCCTTGGCGTTGCCGGTCATCATCGCGAAGACGACACCGAAGGCGACGCCGAAGACGCCGCTGAAGGCGTGCTTGACGGTGTCCCGCATCACCAGGCGGACCACGACCAGCAGCAGGGACACGCCCAGGGCGGCGATCGCCGACAGGTGCAGGTCCTTGTTGATCGTGTAGATCGTGACGAACAGGAGGCCGGGCAGCACCGTTTCGACCATGCCCCGCACGCCGCCGAACGCCTCGAACAACGCGGCCTCCGTCACCGCCCGGGCATCCCGCTCAGCGGCTGCGGCGTCTTCGATGTCCGCGGTGTCTTCGGTGTCTGTGGTCGGCTTGTCGAGCGACGTCACCGGCTACTCCCGTCCGAGGGGTCTCAGTTCGTACTTGGGGTTGAACAGCACCCGGCGGCCCCGGCTCATCGAGATCCGGCCCGATGCGATCAGCTTGCGCCCCGGCTCTATCCCCACTATGGAGCGCCTGCCGAGCCACACCACGTCCAGGGCGGCGGAGCCGTCGAACAGCTCGGCCTCCAGGGCCGGAACTCCCGCGCGCGGCCGCAGGGTGACCGTGCGCAAGGTACCAGTAACCGTGACCACCTGTCGGTCGTGACAGTCACCGATCCGCGTGCAGCCGGCGGTCGCGGCGTCCTCCCGCAGCTCCTCGGACTCCAGGTCCTCCTGCGACGAGGAGAGCCGGTCGAGCATGCGCCGGAACCGGCCCACCGGCTTCTCGGATCGAGGGGCAGCACTCATATCTGAAGCGTACCGGGGCCCACCGACAGCTACGTACCCCCCGTACTAGTGCTCGAACCGGTACCCCATCCCGGGCTCGGTGACGAAGTGTTTCGGATGCGACGGGTCCGCCTCCAGTTTCCGCCTGAGCTGGGCCATATAGACCCGCAGGTAGTTCGTCTCCGTCCCGTACGACGGCCCCCACACCTCCTGGAGCAGCTGCTTCTGGCTGACCAGACGGCCGGTGTTGCGCACCAGCACCTCCAGCAGATGCCACTCCGTGGGCGTCAGCCGTACGTCCTTGCCCGCCCGGTTCACCTTCTTCGCGACGAGGTCGACGGTGAACTCGTCGGTCTCCACCAGGACGTCGTCCTCCCCGCCGCCGGTGGGCTCCGCGCGGCGTACGGCGGCCCGCAGCCGGGCCAGCAGCTCGTCCATGCCGAACGGCTTGGTGACGTAGTCGTCGGCGCCCGCGTCGAGGGCCTCGACCTTCTCGTCGGAGGAGTGCCGGGCGGACAGCACCAGGATCGGCACCCGGGTCCAGCCGCGCAGGCCCCTGATCACCTCGACGCCGTCCATGTCGGGCAGGCCGAGGTCGAGGACCACCACGTCAGGGTGGCGGGCGGCGGCGAGCTGGAGGGCGGTGGCGCCGTCGTACGCCGCGTCGACCTCGTACTTGCGCGCCTTGAGGTTGATCACGAGGGCGCGCACGATCTGGGGCTCGTCGTCAACGACCAACACCCGGGTCATGAAGCCTGCCTTTCGGGTTCCGCTGAGGGAAGGGACTCCGGGCGCGATCCCGCCGCCCGGAGCGTGAGCACCATGGTGAGGCCCCCGCCGGGAGTGTCCTCGGCATCGAGAGTGCCGCCCATGGCCTCGGCGAAACCGCGTGCCACGGCGAGGCCGAGACCCACACCGGCTCCGCGCGGGGCGTCGCCGTAGCGCTGGAAGGGCGCGAAAATGCGTTCCTTGGCCTCGTCGGGGACGCCCGGCCCGCGGTCGACCACCCGCACCTCGACCCGATCGGCGAGGGCACTGGCGGAGACCAGGACCGGATCGCCGGGCGGACTGTACTTGACCGCGTTCTCGACCAGGTTGGCCACCGACCGCTCCAGCAGCCCGGGGTCCACGGCGACCATGGGCAGCGTCTCCGGGACGTCCAGCTCCACGCTGTCCGCGGGCACCCCGCCGAGCGCCATCGGCACCACCTCGTCCAGGTCGACCTCCCGGATCAGCGGGGTGACCGTGCCGGTGTGCAGGCGGGACATGTCGAGGAGGTTGCCCACCAGGTGGTCCAGGCGGTCGGCGCCCTCCTCGATGCCCTCCAGCAGCTCCGCCCGGTCCTCCTCGGACCACGCCACGTCGTCGGACCGCAGCGACGAGACGGCCGCCTTGATCCCGGCCAGTGGCGTACGCAGGTCATGGCTCACGGCGGCCAGCAGCGCCGTACGGATCCGGTTGCCCTCGGCCAGGCTGCGGGCCTGGTCGGCCTCCTCCTGCAGGCGTCGGCGGTCCAGGACGACGGCGGCCTGGGCGGCGAAGGCGGCCAGCACCCGGCGGTCCTCGGCGGGCAGCACCCGGCCGGTCAGCGCGAGCGCCATGTGGTCCCCGACCGGAACGTCCACGTCCGCGTCCTCCGGTCGCTCCACCGCCCGCCCGGGACCGACCTGGCCCGCGCAGGTCCACGGGTCGACGTCGCTCTCCCGCTCCAGCAGCGCGGCCGACTCCATGCCGAAGGTCTCGCGGACCCTCTCCAGCAGCTCCTCCAGGCCGGTCTCGCCGCGCAGCACGTTGCCCGCGAGGAAGGACAGGATCTCCGACTCCGCCCGCAGCCGGGCCGCCTGGTGCGTGCGCCGGGCCGCCAGGTCCACCACGGAGGCCACCGACACCCCGACGGCGACGAATATGGCGATGGCGACGATGTTCTCCGGGTCGGCGATCCGCCAGTGGTGCAGGGGTGGTGTGTAGAAGTAGTTCAGCAGCAGGGAGCCCACCGCCGCCGAGGCCAGCGCGGGGAAGAGCCCGCCGAGCAGGGCCGCCGCCACCGTCACCGTCAGGAACAGCAGCATGTCGTTGGCGAGGCCGAGGTCCACGAGGCTGAGCAGGAGCGCCACGATCGCCGGCCCGACCACGCCGACGAGCCAGCCCGAGATGATCCGGGCCCGGCCCAGCCGCGCGCCCCTGGCCACCGGCAGTCCGCGCCCCTTGGCGACCTCGCCGTGTGTGACGATGTGCACGTCGAGGTCGGTGCCGGACTCCCGGGCGACCGTCGCGCCGACGCCGGGGCCGAAGACGTACTGCCAGGTCTTGCGGCGGGAGGAGCCGAGGACGATCTGGGTGGCGTTGACGCCGCGGGCGAAGTCCAGCAGTGCCACCGGTATGTCGTCGCCCACCACATGGTGGAAGGTGCCGCCCAGGTCCTCGACGAGGGTGCGCTGTACGGCCAGTTCCTTCGGGGATGCGGAGGTCAGCCCGTCGCTGCGGGCTATGTAGACCGCGAGGACCTCGCCGCCGGCGCCCTTCTCCGCCAGCCGCGCCGCCCGCCGGATCAGCGTCCGCCCCTCCGGACCGCCGGTCAGCCCGACCACGATCCGCTCCCGCGATCCCCAGATCTTCGACACCCGGTGCTCGCTGCGGTACTGCTGCAGATACGCGTCCACGCGGTCGGCCACCCACAGCAGCGCCAGCTCGCGCAGCGCGGTCAGGTTTCCGGGCCGGAAGTAGTTCGACAGCGCCGCGTCGACCTTGTCCGGCTGGTAGACGTTGCCGTGCGCCATCCGCCGCCGCAGCGCCTGCGGCGACATGTCGACGAGCTCGATCTGGTCCGCCCGCCGCACCACCTCGTCCGGCACGGTCTCCCGCTGCCGCACCCCGGTGATCGACTCCACCAGGTCGCCCAGCGACTCCAGGTGCTGGATGTTGACGGTCGAGATGACGTCGATGCCGGCCGCGAGCAGCTCCTCCACGTCCTGCCACCGCTTGGCGTTGCGCGAGCCGGGGATGTTGGTGTGGGCGAGTTCGTCCACGAGAGCGACCTGAGGCCGCCGGGTGAGGACGGCGTCGACGTCCATCTCGGTGAAGACGCCGCCGCGGTACTCCAGCTCCTTGCGCGGGATCTGCTCCAGGCCGTGCAGCATCACCTCGGTGCGCGGCCGGTCGTGGTGCTCCACGAAGGCCACGACACAGTCGGTGCCCCGCTCGACCCGCCGGTGCGCCTCGGACAGCATCGCGTACGTCTTGCCGACGCCCGGTGCCGCACCGAGATAGATCCGAAGCCTGCCGCGTCCCATGCCCTCATTGTCTTCCGGTCAGCTGCCTGCGCAGCGTCGACCTTACGACCAAGAATCCCGACAAATGGGGTCGGGTGCGGCCTCGGGACCGTCTTTGACGAAACCCTGACGCCACATCCTGACGCCGGAGCGTCAGCCCTGGACGATCTCCCCGTCCCTCAGCTCCAGCACCCGGTCGGCCAGATCCAGCAGGTTCGCGTCGTGCGTGGCGACGAGCGCGGTGACCTGTTCACTGCGTACGACGGCACGCAGCAGCTCCATCACGGAGTGACCGGTATCCGCGTCCAGCTGACCGGTCGGCTCGTCGGCGATGAGCAGCGAGGGGCTGTTGGCGAGGGCGCGGGCGATGGCGACCCGCTGCTGCTGGCCGCCGGACAGCTCGCCGGGCCGCTGCCCGGCGTGGTCGGCGAGGCCGACGAGGGACAGCAGCAGCTCGACGCGCTCCTCGCGTTCGCGGGGGTCGGCCCGGCGCAGCCGCATCGGCACGCCGACGTTCTCGGCGGCGGTGAGGATCGGGATGAGCCCGAAGGACTGGAAGACGAAGCCGATGCGGTCCCGGCGCAGGGCGAGCAGGCCGTCCTCGTCCAGCCCCGCGAGGTCGAGCCCGTCGACCGCGACGCGCCCCTCGTCCGGCGCGTCAAGGCCGCCGACGATGTTCAGGAGCGTGGTCTTCCCCGATCCCGACCGGCCCTTGAGGGCGACGAGCTCCCCGCGCGGCACGTCGAAGGAAACGCCGCGCAGGGCGTGGACGACGGCGGCCGAGTCGCCGTAGGACTTGCGGACGTTCTCGACGCGCACCATGGTCTCGGTGACCACCTGAGTCATGTGTCCTCCCCCGTTCCCCGTGAACCGGGCGCCAGAGTACGAGAAAAGGCCGCACCCCGGCGAGGGGTGCGGCCCTGTGTCCCTGGTGTCTACCGGACCTCGGTGATCTCCGGCCCGCGCTGCAGCTGCCCCATGCCGCCGGAGAAGCGGGAGCCCGCCTCCTCCTGCGTGATGCTCTCGGGGACCATCTGCGCGTCGTCCGGCAGCTTCAGGACGATCGGGTCGCGCGGCGCCATCGGGCCCTCGCCGCGGACCACCACCGTGTCCCGGAAGATCTGCTCCAGCAGACCGGCGGCCTGCGGCTGTACCGCGCCCTGGCCCGAGATCACCCCGCGCAGGAACCAGCGGGGCCCGTCCACACCGACGAACCGCACCACCTGGAAACCGCCGGTGCCGTCCGGCAGCTGCACCGGCACCTGGGCGCGCAGCTCCCAGCCCAGCGGACCCTCGACCTCGTCGATGATGCCGCCCTGCTGGGTGATGCCGGAGCCGATCTCCTCGCGCACCTCGCCCCAGATGCCCTCCCGCTTGGGAGCGGCGAAGGCCTGCAACTGGATGGCGCTGTCCTGCAGCACGACGGTCGCCGCGACGATCGCGTCGCCCGCGACCTCGACCCGCAGCTCCATGCCGTCGACGCCGGGCACGAACAGACCGCCCAGGTCCACCCGGCCCTCGGCCGGGTCACGGACCTCGGAGCTGTCCCACGGCCCGTCGGGCCGCGGCTCCGGTTCCAGCCTCACGCGCTCACGCTCGACCTCGTCGTCCGCCTCAGTGTCGACACTGTCGACGACCTGCTCGGCCTCGCTCGCCGCGTCCGCCGCGTCCTCAGCGGAACCCTTCTTCTTGCGACGTCCGAACACGTCACTGTCCTTCCCGGTCGGATACGACCGAAGCGTATCGATTCCCACCCGTCGCGCCGCCCACGGCGGCATGACCACTTGTGCCGCGCCCGCCGTCCACCGCGGCATGGCCACCGGTGGACCCGAATCCCCCCTCGGCCCGTGCCGAGTCGGGAAGTTCCGCGACCTCCTGGAAGCGGACCCTCTCGACCTGCTGGACGACCAGTTGGGCAATCCGGTCGAAGCGCTCGAACCGCACGGACTCGCGCGGGTCGAGATTCACCACGATCACCTTGATCTCCCCACGGTACCCGGCATCAACCGTCCCCGGGGCATTCACCAGAGCGACACCGCAGCGGGCGGCGAGACCGGACCGCGGGTGCACGAAGGCCGCGTACCCCTCCGGGAGGGCCACAGACACCCCCGTGGGCAGCACGGCCCGTTCACCCGGCCGCAGTTCACAGCTCTCGGTGGTGCGCAGATCGGCTCCCGCGTCACCAGGACGCGCGTACGTCGGAATCGGTACGTCCGGGTCGACGCGCCGGATCAGCACGTCGATTTCTTGACGGGGCTCACGGCTCACGGGTTCACCTCGAAGGCACGGGCACGCCGCGCCTGGTCCGGATCGTTCATGGCGGCCTGGATCTCTTCCCGGCGGCCGTGGTCGACGAAGTGGTCGACCTTCACCTCGATGAAGAGCGCGTCGGCACGGACCGCGACGGGCCCGTCGGGGGCACCGATGCGGCCGGTGGCGGTCGAGTAGATCTTCCGCCCGGCCACCGCGCTCACCTCGGCCTGAAGGTGCAGGGTCGTACCGACCGGAACGGGCCGCACGAAATCGGTCTCCAGGCGCCCGGTCACGGCGATCGTCCGCAGCATCCAGTTCAGCGCGCCCAGGGTCTCGTCGAGGGCGCTCGCCAGCACACCGCCGTGCGCGAGCCCCGGGGCGCCCTGGTGGGCGGGTTGCACGGCGAACTCGGCGGTGAGGGTGACCCCCTCGCCGGCCCGCGCCTCCAGGTGCAGTCCGTGCGGCTGACCGCCGCCGCAGCCGAAACACTGTGCGTAGTGCGCACCGAGGAGCTCGCCGGGTGCGGGAGCCTCAGGGTGCCGCACCGGTTTCACGGCGTCGGCCGGAGGCTTGAGAGCTGCGGAAGTACCACTCACAGCCGCAGACCTTACCCGCGCGTCGGGGCTGTACCGACACCGTGCCAAGCTTGGCTTCATGCAGCTCTCCGCCGCCCCGTACGAAGAACGCCTCACCGCGCCCCGCTCCTGGTGGCTGATCTCCTTCCTGGTCGGGGTCTCGATGGCGTTGATCCTGCTGCCCTTCGGCACCCTGCCGATGCTCGGCGGCCTGGCCGGCGGCACCGCCGCGGCGGCGGTCGTGGCCAGCGCGTACGGCTCGCCGCGCATCCGCGTCGTGGGCGGTTTCCTGATCGCGGGCGAGGCGAAGATCCCGGTGTCGGCGCTGGGTGACGCGGAGGTCCTGGACGCGGCGGAGGCCGCCGCCTGGCGTACGTACAAGGCCGACACCCGCGCCTTCCTGCTGCTGCGCGCCTACATCCCCACCGCTCTGCGCGTGGAGGTCACGGACCCCGAGGACCCGACGCCGTACCTGTACCTGTCGACGCGTGAGCCGGAGCGGCTGGCCGAGGCCCTGAAGGCGGCGCGGGCCGCCGGCTAGAACACCCGGGCGAGGCGTCACCCGAGCTCTTTCGGGCCGTCCGTTCCCGGACCGCCCTGTTCGGGCACGTTCCCGATCGGCAGCGCGTCCTTGGGGGTCTCCAGGGGCGGCAGTGCGGGAAGTTCGTCCCACGGCACCTGCTTCTCGCGCAGGTCCCCCCGGATCCGCTCCGCGAGTTGCCTGGTGTCCCGGCGGTTCATGACGGCCCCCACGGCCGCGCCCACCATGAACGGCATCAGGTTCGGCAGGTTCCGCACCATCCGCTTCATGATCTGCTGCCGCAGTTGTTGCTTCATTCGGCTGTTCAGCGCGCCGTTTATCGTCGACGGCTTGGTCACGTCGATTCCGCGCTCTCCCGACCAGGAGTTCAGATACGCGGTGGAGCGCTGCTTCAGATTGCCCGGCGGCCGTTGGCCGTAGACCTCGTGGAGTTCGGCGATCAGCTTCAGTTCGATCGCCGCCACGCCGGTGATCTCGGCGGCCAGCTCCGCCGGCATCGCGGGCGGCACGGGCATCATGGCGGCCGCACCGATCCCCGCTCCGACCGTGGCCGTCGCACTCGACGCGCCCGTGACGAGCTTGTCGGCGAGCTCCTCCGGCCCGAGACCCGGGAACTGCCCACGGAGCGTGGCGAGGTCCCTTACGGGGATCCGCGGGGCGTTGTCGATCAATCGGTCGGCGAGATGCGCAAGGGCCGCCCGGGCACGGCTGCCGCCCTTGCGGACGCCTTCTCTGGCCTTCTCCCGGATCACCGCCGCCCGCCGCCGCGCGACGGGCACGGGGGTCTCGGCCGGCACCGGGAGGTCAGCCCGGCCGGCCGCCGGTTCGAGCGAGGCCGATCCCTTGTCGGATGAGCCCCGCTCGTCGTCACGCGCGCCGTGCGGGCCGTCGGACGGCCCTCGGTCCGCTTCCCTCTGGAGGAAGCGGCGCTTCCGGGGAGGGGTCGAGCCAGTCACGGCCGACCCGCCCTCAGTCGCAGTCGCGGCAGATCGGCTGGCCGTTCTTCTCCCGGGCCAGCTGGCTGCGGTGGTGCACCAGGAAGCAGCTCATGCAGGTGAACTCGTCCTGCTGCTTGGGCAGCACCCGGACGGCCAGCTCCTCATTGGACAGGTCGGCGCCGGGCAGTTCGAGACCCTCGGCGGCCTCGAATTCGTCGACGTCCACTGCGGAGGTCGACTTGTCGTTCCGCCGAGCCTTCAGTTCTTCAAGGCTGTCCGAGTCGACGTCGTCATCGGTCTTGCGTGGAGTGTCGTAATCGGTTGCCATGTCGCTCTCCCCCTCTGGGTGTCTGCGGTGTCTCCAGCGCACGTAACGCGTGAGAGGCCGGACTTGTGCCCGACCCGAGGCGGAGATTTTGCCTCACATCAAGGTCTGTTACTCAATCGACACCCAACCGAACTCCTCATGAGTGATCGGGTTGGATGGCGATCGGGACCGTACACGGTCCGAATCCCGCACTTCAAAGGCGTCTCACCGTGTACTTCCCGTGATCAGGACCCCCGGAAACCCGGACTTTCCCGGCTTTCCGGCCGACCGCATGATCACGGAGAGTACATGGCTGGAAAATCGCTCTTGTGATCGATCACACAGGGAGACGCTCGGTGGATGGTCGGCGGGTGCCCCGAAAATTCCGCGCAAAGCGAACATCCCCGTGTGTCGGATCGTGTGCGGGGGCCATGCTCTCAGACAGGGAGGGTCACGCGCATGACGAGTCCCCCTCCGTCACGCGGCTGAGCCGAGATGTGCCCGCCGTGCGCCCGGGCCACGGACCGGGCGATGGACAGACCGAGGCCGACACCCTTGTCACTGCCCGTGCGCTCCGTACGCAGCCGCCGGAAGGGCTCGAAGAGGTTGTCGATCTCGTACGCCGGCACCACCGGGCCCGTGTTGGACACCACGAGCACCGGCTGACCGTGCTGGACATCCGTCGTGACCTCGACCCAGCCGCCCTCCGGCACGTTGTACCGCACCGCGTTCTGTACGAGGTTCAGGGCAATCCGCTCCAGCAGCACGCCGTTGCCCTGGACCACGGCGGGCTTCTGCTCTCCGCGGATCGCCACACCCTTGGCCTCCGCCTCGGCATGCACCTGGTCGATGGCCTGCTCGGCCACTTCCGCGAGGTCCACCGGCTTGCGCTCGACGATCTGGTTGTCGCTGCGGGCGAGCAGCAACAGGCCCTCGACGAGCTGCTCGCTGCGCTCGTTGGTGGCCAGCAGCGTCTTGCCGAGCTGCTGCAGCTCCACCGGCGCGTTCGGATCCGACAAGTGCACTTCGAGGAGCGTGCGGTTGATCGCCAGCGGTGTGCGCAGCTCGTGCGAGGCGTTGCCGACGAAGCGCTGCTGGGCCGTGAACGCCCGCTGCAGCCGCTCCAGCATGTCGTCGAAGGTGTCCGCCAGTTCCTTCAGCTCGTCGTCCGGGCCGTCCAGCTCGATACGGCGGGACAGGTCCGAGCCCGCCACCGCGCGCGCGGTGCGGGTGATCCGGCCGAGCGGCGACAGCACGCGGCCGGCCATGGCGTAGCCGAAGGCGAAGGCGATGATCGCCAGACCGAGCAGGGCCAGGAGCG
Source organism: Streptomyces sp. NPDC002838 (assembly GCF_040295365.1). Classification (NCBI taxonomy): domain Bacteria; kingdom Bacillati; phylum Actinomycetota; class Actinomycetes; order Kitasatosporales; family Streptomycetaceae; genus Streptomyces; species Streptomyces sp. NPDC002838. The sequence goes on from NZ_JBEOVF010000013.1 coordinate 49,551, forward strand.
AGCGGCTGAGAAGGTTGTCCAGGGCGTCCTGGCGCTGCTGGTTGACGCACTCGTTCATGGCGTTGTTGAACTCGTCGGGCGAGGCCTGGTCGGGCAACTTGCAGATGGTGCTGGTCACCTTGCTGCCCGCGACGACCTTGAACGGCAGGTCGCTGCCCGGGTTGAGGGCCTGCGCGGCGAGCAGGTAGATGATCGACAGCAGCAGGATGCCGGCGATCAGGAACATCCCGCCGTACAGCAGCGTGAGCCTTATCCGGATGGTCGGGCGCAGCCACGGGAACGGCGGCTGCGGCCGCCTGGGGTCCCAGGTGGGCTTCGGAGGCGCCTGGGGAGGCGCGGGGGTCGCGGCCACGGGGGATCAGATCCGGTAGCCCGAGCCAGGCACCGTGACGATGACCGGAGGTTCGCCCAGCTTGCGGCGCAGCGTCATGACGGTGACCCGCACGACGTTCGTGAACGGGTCGGTGTTCTCGTCCCAGGCCTTCTCCAGGAGCTGTTCGGCGGAGACGACCGCGCCCTCGCTGCGCATCAGCACCTCCAGGACGGCGAACTCCTTGGGCGCGAGCTGGACCTCCTTGCCGTCGCGGAAGACCTCGCGGCGGTTGGGGTCGAGCTTGATCCCGGCACGCTCCAGGACCGGCGGCAGGGGCACGCTGGTGCGCCGGCCGAGGGCACGCACGCGTGCCGTGAGCTCGCTGAACGCGAAGGGCTTGGGCAGATAGTCGTCGGCGCCGATCTCGAGACCCTCGACGCGGTCGCTGACGTCGCCGGCCGCCGTCAGCATCAGCACGCGCGTGGGCATGCCGAGCTCGACGATCTTGCGGCAGACGTCGTCGCCGTGCACGAGCGGGAGGTCGCGGTCGAGGACGACCACGTCGTAGTCGTTGACGCCGATGCGCTCCAGGGCGGCCGCACCGTCGTACACGACGTCGACGGCCATGGCCTCCCGGCGCAGGCCGGTGGCCACCGCATCGGCGAGCAGTTGCTCGTCCTCGACGACGAGTACGCGCACGTCGTTTGTCCTTCCTGTGTCCACCCGCGTAGCGCTTCTCGGGCACGCGGGCAGGGGGGCTTGGTCAGTGTGTAGACCTCCATCCTGCCCTTTTCGGCCATAAGTCGGCGATAAGGCGGGTGAGCGCAGTCCGAAGGACAGGTATGAGGCCGGGGAATGCGAGATTTTCTCCTCCGGTTGAGGTTTCCGTGGAAGAGAGCGGGGGGAGGACGGCTTTACACCCCGCGATCACGCTCTGCACGTGCCGTACCACCATGCGGCACTCCGCGATCCGCTTGCAGCAGAGTGGGCGTGGGTGTCCGGCACCGTCGCCGCCCAGCACCGGGCAGCGCTGGGCACCTACGGAGACGTGATCGCCCCTTCCGAACGGCACACCCCCGTGCCACCGACCCACGACCCAGGACGAGGGGGCGCAGCATGGACGCATTCACCGCAGGACTTCTGCAGCGCATAAGGGCGACCGAGTCCGACCTGACGCGGGCTCGCGACGAGGGCGACGACTTCCTCGTCGAGGTGGAGCAGGCCGAGCTCGACGACCTGCGCCGCCTCGCCGCCGAACACGGTGTGGAGGTCGGCGCGTACAGCGTCTGATCGGCTCGCACGGCACCACAGCGGGCCCCCGGCGAATCCAGCGCCGGGGGCCTGCTGTGTGTGATGGCTCGGTCGCCGGCAGGGGGCGCACCACGCCCAACAGTCAGGGCCCACCAAGGCCCACTGTCCCGACGCGTCGGCCGCGAGGGAGCCGAAGGGGCGCGCCTGTGTCGAGAGCACGAGCGCGCGGAGGCCCGAAGGGCTGAGCACGGTCGTGCTCTCGACACAGGCTGAAAGCGCCCCGTAGGCGACCGAGCCATTCAGTCGTGCCAGGCGCCCAGGTCCTCCAGGAGCTGCTGGAGGGGCTCGAAGACGCCCGGGGTCCCCGCTACCGCCAGGTCCCGGGACGGGCGTTCTCCGGGGCGTCCACCGGTCAGGGCGCCCGCCTCGCGGGCGATCAGGTCGCCTGCGGCCAGGTCCCACGCGTTGAGGCCGCGCTCGTAGTAGCCGTCCAGGCGGCCCGAGGCCACGTCGCACAGGTCGACCGCGGCCGAGCCGCTGCGCCGGATGTCGCGCAGGAGCGGGATCAGCCGCTGGGCCACGTGGGCCTGGTGGGCGCGGACCTCGGTGACGTAGTTGAAACCCGTCGAGACCAGGGCCTGCTCCAGCGGAGGTGCGGGGCGACAGGCCAGCCTGCGTTCGCCGTCCCAGCCGCCGGTGGCCCAGGCGCCTTCGCCGCGGACCGCGTGGTACGTCTCGCCGCGCATCGGGGCCGCGACGACCCCGACGACTGACTCGCCGTCCTGCTCGGCGGCGATGGAGACGGCCCAAGTGGGCAGCCCGTACAGGTAGTTGACCGTGCCGTCGAGCGGGTCGATCACCCAGCGGACGCCGCTCGTGCCCTCGGTGGCGGCGCCCTCCTCGCCGAGGAAGCCGTCGTCCGGGCGGTGCCCGGAGATCAGGTCGGTGATCAGCTTCTCCGCCGCGATGTCCATCTCGGTGACCACGTCGATCGGGCTCGACTTGGTCGCGGCGACCGCGAGGTCGGCCGGGCGGCCGTCCCGCAGCAGCGCGCCCGCGCGGCGAGCGGCCTCGTGGGCGAGCTTCAGCAGTTCCGCGGGCAGGGGGTCGGTCACGGGGCTCCTCACGCGTAGGGACTGTCGGCGCCCGCTGCGGCGGGGCGCGGGGCGCGGGCGGGGCAGCAGCCGATCGGGCAGAGCTGGTGATCGGGGCCGAGCGCGCCCAGGGCGCAGGGGGTGACCTCCTGGCCGCGTTCGACCGCGGCGCGCTCCAGGACGAGGTCGCGGATCGCGGCGGCGAACCGCGGGTCGGCGCCGACGGTGGCCGAGCGGCGCATCGGCAGGCCCAGCTCCTCGGCCTTGGCCTTGGCCTCCGTGTCGAGGTCGTACAGGACCTCCATGTGGTCGGAGACGAAGCCGATGGGCGCGATGACGACCGCCGGAACCCCGGCCGCGTGCCGCTCCTCCAGGTGGTCGCAGATGTCGGGCTCCAGCCAGGGGATGTGCGGGGCGCCGGAGCGGGACTGGTAGACGAGCTGCCAGGGGTGGTCGACGCCGGTGCGCTCGCGGACGGCGTCGGCGATCAGCCGCGCCACGTCCAGGTGCTGCCTGACGTACGCGCCGCCGTCGCCGTGGCCCTCGACCGGACCGGAGGTGTCCGCGGACGCGGTCGGGATCGAGTGGGTCGAGAAGGCGATGTGGGCGCCGTCACGGACGCCCTCGGAGAGGTCGGCGAGGGACTCGATCACCCCGTCGATCATGGGCTCCAGGAAGCCGGGGTGGTTGAAGTAGTGGCGCAGTTTGTCGATCTTGGGCAGCTCCAGGCCCTCGGTCTCCAGGATCGCCAGCGAGTCGGCGAGGTTCTCGCGGTACTGGCGGCAGCCGGAGTAGGAGGCGTAGGCGCTGGTGGCGAGGACCAGGATGCGGCGGCGGCCGTCGGTGACCATCTCGCGCAGGGTGTCCGTCAGGTAGGGCGCCCAGTTGCGGTTGCCCCAGTAGATCGGCAGGTCCAGGCCGTGGTCCGCGAAGTCCTTGCGGAGGGTGTCCAGCAGGGCGCGGTTCTGGTCGTTGATCGGGCTGACCCCGCCGAACAGGAAGTAATGCTGCCCCACTTCCTTCAGGCGTTCCTTGGGGATGCCGCGTCCCCGCGTCACGTTCTCCAGGAACGGAACCACGTCGTCCGGGCCCTCGGGGCCGCCGAACGAGAGCAGGAGCAGGGCGTCGTAGGGAGTGACACCGCGGGGGGTGACATCGAGCGCGTCTGGCATGGGTCGATCCTGCCACCCGGCACTGACGGCCCGGAAACGGCGGGGTGACCACTGCTGGTCAACCCGTCGGCAGGGGTGCATTAGGGTTACCTAAATCAGTAAGCTGTATCAACTGCGTTCGCACCTTACTGAGCCACTCCGGAGACCCCGTTGCCCAGCCCCTACCTCGCCCTGTTCGCGGCCCCCGGCAGCAAGAGCTTCTCCGCCGCGGGCCTGCTCGGCCGGATGCCGCTGTCGATGATGGGAATCGGCGTGGTGACCATGGTCTCCCAGCTGACCGGGCGGTACGGCCTGGCCGGTGCGCTGTCGGCCACCATCGCGCTCGCCGCCGCGGTGGCGGGCCCGCAGGTGTCGCGGCTGGTGGACCAGTACGGGCAGCGGCGGGTGCTGCGTCCGGCGACGCTGATCTCGCTCGTCGCGGCGGCGGTGCTGCTGTTCGCCGCGCACTACGGCTGGCCGGACTGGACGCTGTACGTGGCCTGTGCCGGCATCGGCTGCGTGCCCAGCGTCGGGGCGATGATCCGGGCCCGCTGGGCGGCGCTCTACCGGGGCACTCCGCAGCTGCACACCGCGTACTCCTTCGAATCCGTGATCGACGAGGTGTGCTTCATCTTCGGCCCGATCATCTCCATCGGGCTGTCCACGGCCTGGTTCCCGGAGGCCGGCCCGCTGCTCGCCGCCTGCTTCCTGGCGGTCGGCGTCTTCTGGCTGACCGCGCAGCGCGCCACCGAGCCGGCGCCGCACCCGCGCCAGCACCGCGGCGCCGACTCGGCCCTGCGTGCCCCGGGCCTGCAGGTTCTGGTGGCCACCTTCGTGGCGACCGGCGCGATCTTCGGGGCCGTCGACGTGGTCACCGTGGCCTTCGCCGACGAGCAGGGACACAAGGGTGCCGCGAGCGTCGTCCTCGCGCTGTACGCGGCGGGCTCCTGCGTCGCCGGGATCGTGTTCGGGCTGCTGCGCTTCAAGGGAGCGCCCGAACCTCGCTGGTTGCTGGGCGTCTGCGCGATGGCCGTGAGTATGATCCCCCTCCTACTGGTCGGAAACTTGCCGTTTCTGGCCGTGGCGCTGTTCGTTGCGGGCTTGTCCATCGCTCCCACGATGATCACGACGATGTCCCTCATCGAGCAGCACGTACCACGCGCGCAACTGACCGAGGGCATGACCTGGGTGAGCACCGGGCTCGCGGTCGGGGTCGCGCTCGGCTCCTCCGTGGCCGGCTGGGTGATCGACGCCGCCGGCGCGCGGGCCGGGTACGGGGTTCCGGCGGTGTCCGGAGCCGTCGCGGTCGCGGTCGGTTTCCTGGGGTACCGCCGGCTCAGCAGGCCGGCTCCGCGTCGGGGAGGGACCGTTGAGCAGCACAGCGAGCGGCAAGAACGGCACGTGGCGTAACTGGGGAGGCAATGTCGCCGCCCGCCCCGCGCGGGAGGTCGCTCCCGCCTCCGTCGAGGAACTCTCCGACGCGGTGCGCCAGGCCGCCGAGGACGGCCTCAAGGTGAAGGCCGTCGGCTCCGGGCACTCCTTCACGTCCATCGCCGCCACGGACGGTGTGTTGATCCGCCCTCAACTCCTGACCGGCATCCGCGGCATCGATCGCGAGGCCGGCACGGTCACGGTCGAGGCCGGTACGCCGCTCAAGAGGCTCAACATGGCCCTGGCCCGCGAGGGTCTGTCGCTCACCAACATGGGCGACATCATGGAGCAGACGGTCTCCGGGGCGACCAGCACCGGTACGCACGGCACCGGCCGCGAGTCGGGCTCGATCGCCGCTCAGATCAAGGGCCTTGAGCTGGTCACGGCCGACGGCTCGGTGCTCACCTGCTCGGAGAAAGAGAACCCGGAAGTCTTCGCCGCGGCCCGAATAGGCCTGGGCGCCCTCGGCATAGTCACCGCGATCACCTTCGCCGTGGAGCCCATCTTCCTGCTCACGGCGCGCGAGGAGCCGATGCCCTTCGACAAGGTCGTGGCCGAGTTCGACCAACTGTGGGCCGAGAACGAACACTTCGAGTTCTACTGGTTCCCGCACACCGGCAGCACCAACACCAAGCGCAACAACCGCAGCGCGGGCCCGGAGCAGCCGGTGGGACAGCTCGCGGGCTGGTTCGAGGACGAGTTCCTCTCCAACGGCGTCTTCCAGGTGGCCCAGTGGGTCGGCCGCGCGGTGCCCGCCACGGTGCCGGCGATCGCGCAGATCTCCAGCAAGGCGCTGTCCGCGCGGACCTACACCGACATTCCCTACAAGGTCTTCACGTCTCCGCGCCGGGTGCGTTTCGTGGAGATGGAGTACGCCGTCCCGCGCGCGGCCGTGGCCGACACGCTGCGCGAACTCAAGGCGATGGTCGACCGCTCCGCCCTCCGGGTCAGCTTCCCGGTCGAGGTGCGCACCGCCCCGGCCGACGACATCACACTGTCCACCGCGTCGGGCCGCGACAGTGCGTACATCGCCGTGCACATGGTCAAGGGGGCGCCCTACCAGGCGTACTTCACCGCCGCCGAGCGGATCTTCACCGCACACGAGGGCCGGCCGCACTGGGGCAAGGTGCACACGCGGGACGCCGACTACTTCGCCCAGGTGTACCCGCGCTTCGGCGAGTTCACGGCGTTGCGGGACCGGCTGGATCCCGATCGCCGGTTCCAGAACGACTACTTGCGGCGGGTTTTGGGGGCGTAGCGGACGCGCTCGGGGACGGACCTGGTCGACCAAGCGTGCGGGAAGGCGACGTACAGACGTAACCATTGGCTCCGTTTCCGGCGATTAGGTGAATTACGCCACGTTCAAGATCCGGAAATCCGCGCCACGGCGGCCGAGCGCCACCCCCTGCCGGAAGTTGGGCGGCGTGCCAATCCACGCACGTGGCCCGAATGGAGTACTGTTGCGAGCCCTGGGTTCGGTCTCCCGCCAGGGCGTCCGTGGCCTTCAAGGACCGCCGGGAGGGGGCTAGTTGCACAGGGTGACGGAGTTGGTCACTTAGCGTTGCGAATAGGTAACCGTGCCATAACGGCGTTCCCGGGCCTGTGCCCGACACGCCGGGCAACTCGGCAAGGTTGTGGCAGGCTGCACCCGGGCAGGCCACACTCGACTAGCGGAAGCAGCGACGCACGTGACGTCGGCAGGCACCACCCGGGAGGTCCCCATGCCCGAACTGCGTGTCGTGGCCGTCTCCAATGACGGCACACGGCTGGTGCTGAAGGCTGCCGACTCTACGGAATACACGCTTCCTATCGACGAACGCCTGCGCGCCGCCGTGCGCGGCGACCGTCCTCGCCTCGGCCAGATCGAGATCGAGGTGGAGAGCCATCTCCGCCCCCGAGACATCCAGGCGCGTATACGTGCTGGCGCGACCGCGGAAGAGGTCGCGCAGATGGCCGGAATCCCCGTCGATCGCGTGCGGCGCTTCGAGGGCCCCGTGCTCGCGGAGCGTGCCTTCATGGCCGAGCGGGCCAGGAAGACCCCGGTCCGCCGTCCCGGCGAGAACGCCGCCGGACCCCAGCTCGGCGAGGCCGTCCAGGAGCGGCTGCTCGTGCGCGGCGCCGAGAAGGACACCGTCCAGTGGGACTCGTGGCGCCGCGACGACGGTACTTGGGAAGTCCTGCTGGTCTACCGGGTCGCGGGCGAACCCCACTCGGCGAGCTGGACGTACGACCCGCCCAGGCGGCTCGTCCAGGCCGTCGACGAGGAGGCGCGCTCGCTGATCGGCGAGTCCGACGACCTCGCCGCCACCCCGGAGCCCAGCTTTCCCTTCGTACCGCGCATCGCACGGCTGCCACGCGACCGTCCGCTGGACCGCGCCCTCGACCGGGAGCGGCCGAGCCTGCCCGGGCCCTCGCTCGACGAGCCGGCCGAGGAGAGCGTGGGCGAGCGGGACTCACTGACCAGCCTGCTGGAGGCGGTGCCGAGCTTCCGGGGCGACCTGGTGGTCCCGGAGCGCCCGGTGGAGGAACCCGAGGTGGAGGAGCCCTCCGCCCCGGAACCCGAGGAGGAGGAGCCCCCGGCCCCCGCGGCCTCGGCCGGTTCCGCCTACGCGGACGTCCTCATGCCCCGTTCCGTCACCAGCCACCGCGACCGCCTGATCGGCGCCACCGACCGCCAGGCCGAGGCGGACGGCGTCCGCCCGGGCCGCCGAGCGGCCGTCCCGAGCTGGGACGAGATCGTGTTCGGCACGCGGCGCAAGAAGCAGGAGTAGGAAGCAGGAGCGGTCGGCGACATCTGGATCAGTCGTACGACACCGGATCAGTCGTACGACGTCTGGAGGGGCCCGCGCCGGTCGGTGCGGGCCCCTCCAGGTGTGCGCCCAGGGCCCTTCTGATGGATCTCCGCGGGAGAAGGAGCGGCGTCCGGTGCGTGCTCTCGGCGTGCCGCGCGGAAGCCCTCGATGGGGGTCCCCCCACGCGAGCGAAGCCGAGCGTGGGGGGAGGCGCTACTTGGGCTTTCGCGCGGTGCGGCGAGTGGGGGCACCGCCCACGCCCTTAAGGCAGTGAGGGAGCGTGCCGGGCCTCGCGACGCCGCGGAGATCCATCAGAAGGGCCCCAGGGGGCGTCGGACGCCACGGCCCGCGCCTACTGGGGGTCGGGCCCCACGGCGACCGGCCGTGACGGATCCGACGACCAATCCGACCAGGAACCGACGTACAGCGCCGCCGGGATTCCCGCGACCGCCAGCGCCAGCACCTCGTGGGCGGCCGAGACGCCCGATCCGCAGTACACCCCGACCTCAGAGCCGTCGGACACGCCCAGCGCCTTGAACCGGGCGCCCAACTCCGCCGCGGGCAGGAAGCGTCCGTCCGCCCCCACGTTCTCGTTCGTGGGCGCGGACACGGCTCCGGGGATGTGTCCGCCGACCGGATCGATCGGCTCCACCTCGCCCCGGTACCGCTCCCCCGCCCGCGCGTCCAACAGCACCCCGGAACGCGCCAGGGCCGCGGCCCCGTCCGCGTCCAGCAGTCCGGTCGCGCCCGGCACCGGCTCGAAGTCGCCCTCGGCCGGCTCGGGCACCTCCGTCGACAGCTCCCCCTGCCACGCCGGCAACCCGCCGTCGAGGACCCGCACGTCCGGGTGACCCGTCCAGCGCAACAGCCACCAGGCGCGGGCCGCCGCCCAGCCCTGGCCGCCGTCGTACACGACCACCGGCGTCCCGGACGAGACGCCCGCGCGGCGCATGGCGGCGCCGAACTGCGCGAGGTCGGGCAGCGGATGCCGGCCGCCGGTGCCGGGCGTTGCGGCGAGCTCCCTGTCCAGGTCGACGAAGACGGCGCCGGGGATGTGCCCGGCCGCGTACTCGGCACGGCCGTCGAACGGCGGCTCCCCGGCCGCCTTGGCCATGCTCAGCTGCCAGCGGACGTCGAGCAGGACCGGCGGGTTCTGTTCCGCCAGGTGGCTCGCGAGTTCGGATGCGGAGATGATGGCGTTCATGGCCACCATCCTCGCGCACGGGGTGGCCGCTTCGTCCATGTCCGGCTACTCTGCCCGCCGGGCAGGCCCGATCACGAGACGTACTGGATCGGGCACATGCTGTACAGCCGATCGACACCTGTCGGCCATCGCCCGGACACGGTCGGGAACGCGGGCAACGGGCATTCTCCGGGCACGGGCCACGGCCCGGCGGCGCGCCCGGAGAGCGCGGGGGTGCGAGCATCGGCACGGGGCCCGTCGGAGCGGAAGCGACATGGCCACCTTGAGGGGCCGAGGAGAGAGTGACGATGACCGAGGCAAGGGGGTCGGCCGGCCCGAACGGCGAGACGCACGCTCGGCACGTGCCCGGCACGCCCTGCTGGGTGAGTCTGATGGTGCACTCAATGGCCGCCACCCAGGAGTTCTACGGATCGCTGTTCGGCTGGGAGTTCCGGCCGGGCCCCCAGCAGCTCGGCCCCTATGTCCGGGCCCTGCTCGCAGGACACGAGGTGGCCGGTATCGGCCAACTGCCGCCCGACCGCCACCTTCCCCTCGCCTGGACGCCCTACCTCGCCTCGGACGACGTGGATTTGACGGCCGAAACGGTACGGCTGTGCGGCGGCACGGTCGGGGTGGGCCCGCTCGACGCGGGGGACGCCGGACGCCTGATGATCGGCTCCGATCCGTCGGGCGCCGTCTTCGGCGTGTGGCAGGCGGCGGCGCACCTCGGCACCTCCATCGGCGGGGTGTCCGGTACGCCGGCCTGGCACGAGTTGCTGACCTTCGAGTCCGTGAGCGTCGCCAAGTTCTACGAGACGGTGTTCGGTCACGAGGAGGAGCCGGTGGTGTCCACCGACTTGGACTACGTGACCCTGCACGTCGGCGGCCGCCCCGTCGCCGGCATCCACGGCGTGGGAGGCGCCCTGCCCCGGGACCGGGGGCCGCACTGGGTGACGTACTTCGAAGTGGCCGACACGGACGAGGCGACGGCCCACGTGGCGGACCTGGGCGGCCACGTCCTCAAACCGCCCCGGGACAGCGCCCACGGCCGGGTGGCGATGGTGGCGGACCCGGAAGGCGCGCGGTTCTCCCTGCTGCAGCGGCCGCGCCGACCCTGACCAACCGTCAGCCGACCGCTTCCTGTGGGCGATCCCGGCCAGGTTTCTCAATCAGCTGCCGGACGGCTCCCCTCGGGAAAACCCGGGACTATGGTGACTGACCATGTGGTCAGGACAGCCGCCCGGCGGCGGGAGCGGCGGGAACCGGGCGAAGGTCGTCGCCGTCGCTGCGGCCACGGCCGTGGTCGCAGCCGTCGGCGTCACCGGCGTCCTGCTCCTGGGCGGCGGCAAGGACGACAACGCCGGCGGCGGCAGCGGGAACGCGAAGGCGTCGGCGAGCGTGTCGAAGCGCGCGACGGCCTCGGCGCCGGCGTCCGACAAGCCGCCCGGCAGCAAGACCGAGCGGCCGACCGTCCAGGGCTGGAAGGTCGTCGTCAACCCCAAGCGGGGAACGGCCTTCGACGTGCCGTCGGACTGGCAGGTCAAGTCGCCGGGCCTGCTGATCGGCTTCGAGGACTCCGAGGTCGACTACAGCGACCCCAAGAACTGGGGCAAGACCGTCATCGTCATGGGCGCACCGGCCGTCCTCAAGGACAACTGGTGCCTGTCCGACGACGACAAGGACGGGCGTGTGGACAACACCGCGCTGGCGGCAGCGGGCACCAAGGGCGCCAAGGGTGCCAAGAGCACCGGCGAAGCCGCCCTGAGCCAGGTGGACCGGTGGGTGTACGGCGGTTACACGCAGCCGGACACGAAGAGCATCGTCCGCGACAGGACGGCGAAGCCGTACACGACGAAGTCCGGCGTCAAGGGCAGCATCGCCTGGGCCCGTTCCAGGAACACCCCTCACAAGGGCGAGTGCGCGAGCGACGGCAAGGCCATCATGTTCGGCTTCAAGAACTCCGCGGGCGACTTCGTCGCCTGGTGTCTCTACGGCGCCACGGGCGTGAAGGACGAGCTGCCGGACTCGACGATCATGAAGATCCTCAGCACGGTACGCCTCCACGGGGACCCGACCGAATCCTGAGCCGGGCGGCTGAAGTCCCTTGAGTACAGTGGGCAGGGCGACAACGGGGGCGGACACAGATGACGAGGGACTCCGGCGGTGGGCCGCACATCACCAACACCGCGGTCGACTGCACAGCCGATTATCTGATCCAGATCGGGATCCTCGAAGGCGATCTCAATCTGACGCTGCGCGTGGAGTCCCCGCCGCCCGATGACGACGCCCCGCTGGCCGCAGCCGAGCGGAGGCTCGCACGGAGTCTCCTGTTCCGGTGGCGGGCCGAGGCCGACGCCTGGGACATGACCGATCCCGAGCCGCTGCCCGTGCGCTGGACGCCCAGCCGACGCGTTGCGTCCGCGGGGGAGTACGTGCCCGTGGGCTCCGGGGCCGACACCATCGCCGGGACCTTCCTCAGACTCCGGCCCCGACGGCGGCTGGTCGTGCTGGGCAACGCCGGGTCCGGCAAGACCGTGCTCTCCGTCCTGCTCACCCTCGAACTCCTCGCCCGGCGGCTCACCCAGGGCGAGGACGACGTGCCGATCCCGCTCGTGCTGTCGCTGGAGTCCTGGGACACCCGGCGGCAGTCGCTCACCGAGTGGCTGGTGGACCGGCTGCGCCAGGACCACCCCGGTCTGCCGCCCGTGGACGGCGTCCACCCGGCCCGCCGGCTCGTCCTGGAGCGGCGGGTGCTGCCTGTCCTCGACGGCCTCGACGAACTGCCCGGACCCCGCCGCGCCGAGGTCCTCGACGCGCTCAATGCCGGCCTCGGCGGCGCGGGGGACGCCGTACTGGTGTCCCGTACGGCCGAGTACGAGCGCCTCGACCAGGAGGGCAGGGGTCTGCGGCACGCGACGGTGATCGAGTCGCTGCCGCTGCGCCCCGACGAGGTGGCGGACTACCTCCGCAGGGCCCGGCCTCCGGCCCGCGCCGCCGTCTGGGCCCGCCTGCTGGAGACCCTCCGGAAGGAACCCTCCGCGCCGGTCGCCTGGGCCCTGACCAGTCCGCTGATGGTGTGGCTGGTACGCCGGACCTATGAGCGACATCCCGCGGATCCTGGGGAGTTGGTGGACCAGGAGCTGTTCCCGACCCGTGATGCCGTCGAGGCGCACCTGCTCGACCGGATCGTGTCCGCCGCGTTTCCGCCCCGGCCCCCGGACCCCGGTCGGCTGCACCCGCCCCGCGCCTGGGACGCCGAACGGGCCGGTTCCTGGCTGTCGTACCTGGCGCTGCTGCTGAGCCGTCGCGAGGAGTCCGAACTGGCCTGGTGGCGGCTGTACACGGCGCCGCTGCCCCGACTGCTCGCCGGACCCGCGCTGCTCACGACCGGCATCCTGCTCTCCCTCGTCATCAAGGCGGGCATGTCCGGCTATGCGGAGGACTCCGTGCTGGGCGACCTGAGCGTGACGGGGCATGTGACCGGTGGGGTCGTCTTCGCCGCCCTCGCGCGGTCGGTGACCGCGTCCTGGTTCGGCCAGCGGCTCGCCGAGCCGCGCCGCAGCGCCAACCCGCTGCTGTTCATCCACGCCCTGCGCTCCCTCGACCGGCACACCCGGGTGGGTCCTCTGGTCCGTCTCGCGGCTCTCGCGGGCGGTCCCGCCCTGGTCGTTCTCCTCCTCTTCCTGTACGTCTTCGTGACACCGGACGCCGTCCTGGTCTGGTTCTCGGTCGGCGGCGTGCTGCCCGTCCTGCTGATGATCGTGTACGCGGCTCCCGCCGACACCGTGGACGCCGCCACCCCCGACGAACTCCTGCGCGGGGAGCAGAGTGCGCTCGTCACGACGCTGACGCTGGTGGCCCCGCTCATCGGAGCCGGTGCGGGTGCGTTCTTCTGGCTCCGCGGCGGGAGCGGCGGCTGGGGCGCGGCGGTCGGCGCCTGGGCCGGCGCCTCCGCGATGCTGGTGCTGCTCAGTCCGTGGAGCCGCTGGATCCTCGCCAAGTGCTCCCTCGCGGCGACGGGCCGGGTGCCCTGGTCTCTGATGACGTTCCTCAAGGACGCACGCACGGCGGGCCTGCTGCAACTGTCGGGCGGCACCTACCGCTTCCGCAACCGCAGGCTCCAGGAGCATCTCGCAGGGCGGCGCGCTCAGGAACAGGGAAGCGCTTCGCCCGGCCCCGAGGCGGCTGCCGTCCCCACGCTCACGGACTCCCGTCACTTCACGGTGGAACGCACCGCGGACCACTACCACCTCCGCGGCCGATCGCGGAGGCTGCCCTTGGCCCACTGGACCGTGTTCGGCACGCTCATGGGCGTCCTCGTCGTGCGGTTCAGCGTGTCCGGACAGTGGCAGGACCCGGCCGTCTGGCCGGTGCTGCTCGTCTGGCCTTTCATCGGCGCCCTGATCACCGTGGCCGGGTTCCTCATGCCGCCGCGGCCGCTGGAACTGGAGCTGACCCGGGACGGCGTCACCTCCGTGATCGGGCGCGGACAACTCTCCTACGAGTGGCGGCACGTCGAGGAGATCACCGTGCGCCGCGCGATCCTCCGGGGCCGGGACGGGCGCTTCTACGCGCTCCAGGTCCGGCTGCTCGCCGACGCCCCGCGTCCGCCGCGCCGCTCCCGTATGGGCGAGGGCTGGTTCTTCGTCCTGCCGCTCGGCTTCTCCTCGCGTGTCGATCCCCAACTCGGCGCGGCCCTGGCCGACTTCGCGGGACCGCGCTGGACAGCGTCCTCAGGTGGCCGTTGAGCCCTCAGCACAGCGGCTCGGCGTCCGCGGAGACCGTGAGGAGGGCCAGACAGCGTGCCGTCACGGTCCGGTCGTCCTCGCTGATGTCGACGGCGTAGGCGATGGGGGCGCGGCCCGTAGTCCCCTGGGGAGCCGTGATCCGCCAGCGCGCCTCGTACGTGTCGTGCGCCCCGAGTGTCCGTGGCGGCCGTCCGACGAGGGTGGCCCGCCAGCCCGCGGGCAGCAGGGGCGGCCGTACGGTGATGGCGAGGTCGCGTGCGGTGGCGTTCTCCACGGCGAGCCGGCCGCCGTCCGCCGGGTGTAGACGCACGGCGTCGGAACTGGTCCAGTGGATGTTGAACTCGCGCAGACGAAGCTGCTGTTCGTCGTCGTCCTCGTCAAGTGAGGAGCCCAGGCCGATGCGGAGGGAATCGACGGGGTCCGGGACGGGGATGTCGTAGCCGTACGTCTTCTTGAGAAAGGCACCTTGCTTCCGCTGGCGAGGGCGCCTGTCCATGAGCAGGACGTTGCGGGCGCCGACCTGGCCGTCCACGTGGACGGCCGGCGCGAACATCGACTTGACGCTGTCCGGGTCGAAGTCCACCGACACCTCGCTCAGCGGCAGGGGCATCCCGAAGTCCAGCCTCAGCCAGTTGTCCTTCTGCGGGGATCCCTTGACCGACCAGTAGCCCGCGCGGCCCGGCAGAGCGGCGGTCGGCGGATGTCCCGGCGCCGAGTAACTGGTGCTGAGCTTCGGCCAGTCCCGGGTGGCGGCAGCGGTGAGGTCGACCTGGTGGACCGAACCGGTCAGCGGATACCGCCACTTGTCGTAGGTCCCGGGCAGGCCGAAGAAGGCGGCCGGCGGCAGCACGCCCGCCTCCAGGAGAGCCAGGACGAGCGGCACGACCAGGTACCCGGCGAGGTGGGTGAGCAGGAGGGAGTGTCGGGCGACGCGGTGCCGGGGGAAGCGGAGCGTGGCGTTCTCGGGTCGGCGCACGGGCGGAGGCACCATGCTCTGCCCGGAGCCCGCGGTACCGGGCACACCGGCAAGCCACCGCAGCGTCCCCGCGAGCGCCGAGGCCGGAACGCAGCGCACCGGGATGCCTGTGGCGTCGAGCGCGCGCAGCAGATGGCCGCCGCCGGCCGCCTCCAGCTGCGCGCGCACGGCGGTGTCGTCGCCCGGTACGGCCCGGGTGTACAGCAGGGCGAAACGGTGCGGACGGCGGCGCGTGGGCAGGGCGGCGAGGACGTGCAGGACCCGGGTCACGGCGTGCACGGCGTCGCTGTGCGCGGCGGGGTCGTCCACCGCCAGCAGCAGTCCGTGGGCCCGGCGCAGCACGTCCAGCGCGGCCACCGACTCCTGACTGCCGTACGCGTATCCAGGCGGGTCGTACCACAGGACGGGCGTGCCGTCGGTGCGCACGAGCGGCGGCTCCGCCCCGGACGTGGCGCCCACCTCGGCCAGCACCTGCGCGTGCACTCCGGCACGCTGCGCGCCCGAGCTCCCGACGAGCACGACGACGCGCGCCCGTTCGTATCCGGCGGGCAGCGCCTTCCCGCAGTGCGGACAGCACGCGTCCAGGCGGCGCACGCCGAGGACGGCTGGCAGGCGGGTGCCGCAACGGCAGCGGTGGGCGAAGGCGCCGTACCGGTTGGGCACCAGCTGCCGGTGTCCGGCCCGGCACGTCGGGCACAGCCTGACCGGGCGGTGGATGGTGCGCCCGCAGCGGGTGTACGGGCACGGCGCCGGCTCGCCGCGCAGCGCGCGCCCCGTCCGCGCGACGGCCGCCCACACCGCCCACACCGCCCACCACAGGGCCCACAGGGCACAGCCCAGCGCCCACGCCAGCAGCGCGAACAGAAACGGAAGGATGCTGAGCGCGGTCGCGGTCAGCACGACGGCGACGGCCGTCAGCAGGAAGGCCGGGCGCAGGAAGAGCATCAGGCAGCCCTGCCCGCCGGTCCCACGCTGTTGCGACCGGCGGAACACGTCGCTCACCCGGTCGACCAGGAACCGCTCGGCGTCTCCCATCAGCCGTTCGTGCCGCTCGAGCCCGTCCCACCAGGTCGCGCGCAGGTCGCGCGGGCCGGTGACGCGGAGGTAGGCGGGGGTGGCCGGCTCACCGTGCGGGTCGGGTGGCGTGTGAGCCGCCCGGCCGAAGGTCCGCCAGACGGTGTGCAGTTGGGTCCACACCAGCTTGGGCAGGGTGATGAAGACGCCGTAGCCGACGACCAGGACGACGAACAGGATGATCGCGAGGAGCAGCAATACGGGGTTCGCCACGGCTCACTCCTTCTCCCGGGCCGACCCGCGTCGCCACAGCAGCCGTGGCGTCCGCTCCGGCTCCTTCGCCCGCACCAGATCGCGCAGGGCCTCGTAGGTCTCCGTCTCCTCCCACAGCCCCTGCCGGAACAGCCGCAGGATCCGCAGCGCGGCCGGCCGCGGCTCCCCGGGTGCCCGGCGCAGCACGTGCAGTGCGGTGCCGGGGGTGGCCGCGAGCACATCCGGCGCTTCGTCCGCGAGGGAGGCGAGGGAGGCGCACGCCTGCGCGTCCAGGGCGGCGGTCCGCAGTTCGGCGGAGGCTTCGAGGGCGGCGAGCAGCCCGGCGAGGACGGCCGCCCGGTACGGCTCGGGCAGCGGAGCGAGCGCGGCCCGTACATCACCGAGGGGTGCCGTCCCGTCGGCGAGATGGCGTGCGGCGGCGTCCCTCAGGCGCTCGGGCGCCAGTCCGGCCTTCTCCGGCCGCAGCTCGGCAACGGCACGTACGAAGCCCACGAGCCGGGCGCCCTCCGCGCCGAAGGCTCCCGCATCACCGTCCGGCGCGAGCAGCGCGCACCCGGCCCGCAGCCGCCGTACGCCCGCCTCGACGCCGTCCGCGGGGCCCGCGTCCCACAGTTCCGCGACGGCGTCCAGGACGTCGAGGCGCCCGCTCCCCAACGCGGTCGCGAGGAACCGTGCCGTCGCGCTCGGCTCCGGACAGCCGTCCTCGGCCAGTCGGTCGAGGTGGAACACCGGGCCCGGTGCCCGCTCCCCGGTCTCCGGCCGGGTCCCGGTCAGATGGCGATGGTCGTCCTCCGGACGCGCGGTGTACGTCGTGAACGTCAGCCGGGCGGCCAGGCCGGCGGGCAGGGTGTAGGAGACGGCGGCGATCCAGTCGACGACGCGGTCCGCATCCGCCGAGACCAGGGTGGCACCGGGGCCCTCGTCGGCCAGCGCCCGCAGGGCCGCGGTGAGCAGCCGCTCCAGGAGGCGCACGCCGGGGTCGCCGAGGCCGTCCAGCAAGCGGGCCACACGGTCGGGTCCGACGGCGCTGCCGGGGACGAGTGGGGTGAGGTCGGGCAGGTCATGGCCGTCGTCGTGGGCCGGCGTCGGGGACCAGTGAGGGGTGTCCCACAGCTCGACGGGGCGCAGACCGGCCAGTTCGTCGGGGGTGGCGTACAGGGCGTGGCAGAAGTGGTTGCCCCAGCGGCCGGTGTAGTCCTGGCCGGTGAAGCGGGTGCGGGTCAGCACGGCCGCGTCGTCGTCCGGCCGGTCGTAGGCGAAGGCCACGGGGAAGTCGCGATGGCGGTCCATGCCCGGAGGCCGCGGGTACCCCGTCAGCGGGCGCAGGACCTCGAGTGCGGGGCGGGCCGTCGGGGAGACGGCGGTGAAGCGGAAGCCGCCGTGGGGTGCGTCGGCCGAGGGCGGGGCGGACGTGTAGTGCGCCTGTCCTGCCATACGCGTCACCCCCGCCCTTCCCGGTCGAGGGCGCCGAAGCGGTGCAGCAGCCACATCAGGGGGTCCTCCACCCGGTGCGGGCGTACGACGCCGCCGAGCCCGAGGCCGCCGCCCCGCCGGGGCGCGGTACCGAGCGTGGACAGCGCGAACAGCTGGTAGTCGGTGCAGAACTGGTCGAGCCGCGCGTCGAGTTGGTGTTCCTGCCAGCGCCGCAGCAGGGCCTGCAGCTCGGCGTGGACGGCGGCTCGGTCGTCGGCGTCGAAGACGGGGCCGGGGCGGCGGGTGCGGTGCAGCGGGGAGTTGTCCGGCAGGTGCGGCCACAGGAGGTCGGCCTTGGTGAGGGCGACCGCGACCGGCACGGTCACCTTCCCGCCACCGCCCAGGTGGCCCAGCACCCGGGCGAGTACGTCGCCCGACCGGCCCGGCACCCCGTCGCCGTCCTTCACCGGTGCGCCGGGCAGGTCCTGCGGGTCGACGAGGACGACGACGGCGTCGGCCGCGAGAAAGTAGCGCAACTCGGTCTCCATCCGGTCGCGCGAGGCGAAGTGCTCGCCCGCGGTGTCGAGGAAGACCAGGGTCAGCACCCGCTTGCGGGCGCGTCCGAAACGGCCCCGCCGGGTGCGGCTGAGGCGGTGCACGAGGGGGCGGCCGGCGTCGTGCTCGGCGGTCTTGGGGACGGTCTGCTGCTCGTCGTACAGGTGGCGCTCGTACCGTTCGTGGTAGTCGGCCATCGTGTCGTCGTCGCAGGGGAGCAGCGCGGCGTCGAGTTCGGCGCCGAGGCGGTGCAGCAGTTCGTGCACGAGGACGCCGATGTAGGTGCTCTTGCCGGAGCTGACCGGTCCGGCGAGCGCCACCAGCTTTCCGGGAGTGCGCAGATAGCCCTCCGGCAGCCGGCCCGCACAGGCGGTGCAGCGCAGCCGAGTGGTGGTGCGGCCGCAGGTGCCGCACACCGCCGAACCGGCCCGCGGGTTGGCGGAGGCGAGGCGCCGGTCCTCGGCGCAGGCGGCGCCGCTCGCGCAGACGTATTCGATCTGCGCTCGGGAGATGCGCCGGAAGCAGTGCGGGCACACCCAGGTGCGGCGCCACGGCAGTCTCACGTCCACTCCCCTAGGTGACCTTGAGCGTGTGCTGCGGCGGGTCGCGCAGCACGAGTGCCTCGCCGGCGGCGAAGCAGCGCAGCCGGCCGCCCGGGCCGCGGGTCAGGCGCGCCGACAGCTTCACGTCCTGCCCCGGGCCGAGCGTCACGTCGGCGGCTTCCGCGAGGACGTCCCCGTCGGCGGGCTCCAGCGGCCAGACCGGGCCGCGCGAGCGCACCAGCAGCAGCCGCTCGGCTCGTACGGTGGTGCGCGCCGTGAAGACGGCGGTGACCGTGCGACGTCCGGGCAGGCCGTGCCGCTCCAGCCGGTAGTCGACCTCGGCGCGCGGTGGCAGTACCGCCGTGCTCGGCGGGCCGTATGCGGGCAGCCCGCCGAGCAGGGCGACCGGCCGCACCTCGACTTCCACCCCGGCGCCGTCCGCGACCGGCAGCCGTACGCCCGCCTCGTGCCGGTAGGTGGCGCGGGTGACGGCGCGCCGCTGCTCGCCCCCCTCGCCGGGGGTCCGCCAGGTGACCTCGACCTCGTCGCCGCTGTCCGGCGGCCAGTCGAAGACGACGGCCACGCCCGTGCCGCCGTGCCGGGTGAGCGTGGGGGTGCCGAGCGCCGGCGCGGCGGCCACGGCGTGTGCTCCTGTGACGGCACGTTCCCCGGCGACCGTGACCGCGAGCACCATGGTGGGCCGGCCCGGCGGCGCGAACCGCAGCCCTTCCGGGTCGGGTTGCGCCACGATCAAACGCCCGGGGAGCTCCGCCGTGCGCAGCCGGGTGCCGGCCGGCCACGGGGGCACGTCGTCGAAGCCGTACAGGCGCACCTCTCCGTCGGGCAGCGGGTCGAGGCGGGCCAGGAGGTGGTCGTCCACGAAGCGGATGTCCAGGTCGGTCACCGGCTCGGGCGGCGCGAGCGGCGTGGCGGTGCGCCGGACGCCCTCCGTGCGCACGGACAGTCCGTCGTCGGTGCGGTAGACGACGCGGACGCGGTAGCCGTACGTCGTGCCGTTGGCGAGCCCGTCGTCCGTGAAGCCGTCGCGGCGGGCGGCGATCCGCACCTCCTCGCCGTCCGGAGCGGTGCGGACGACCTCGACGGACCGGGCACGGTCCGGGCAGGTCCAGTCGGCGGTGATCCGACGGTTCCCGGGGCGCAGGTGGGCGTCGGTGACCTCGGGCCAGTGCACGACGGGCCCGCCCACGGCGAGCGGCGAGGTCGCGCTGCCGGGTTCGGCGGCCCGGCGCACGGCGACCGCGTAGTACAGCGGGACGCAGGACGGGGGCGAGCCGTCCGTGTACGAGGTGGCACGCGGCGACGCCAGCGGCAGCACCGCGCCGTCGGTGGCGTCGCGGGGCGGGCGCTGCTCGGTGCGCAGCAGCACGTACTCGGGCTCGCCCCTCGTGGAGGGCGAGGGCCGCCAATGGACGGTGACGCCCGCGCCGTCCGGGGTGGTGGTGAGGCCGGACACCGGGCGGACCGCGAGGCCGCGGCGCACGGCGTCGATTCCCGGCAGATCGCGGACTGCCGCCTCCGCCTGTTCCAGCAGGTCCCAGGCCCGGTCCGCCTCGGTCGGCGGCAGTCGGCGCGCATGGTCCACCAGGCCGCGCGCCTCGACGAGTTTCCCGCGCACGTGCTCGGCCAGTGCGCGCACGTCCTCGGCGAGCGAGCCCGGCGGCAACCGGTCCGCCACGGCCGCCGCCTCGGCGAGCCGCCCGTCCGCGGCCAGGCGGCGCAGCCGCTGCGACACCGGGTCCCCGGCCGCCTCGTGCAGCACCGCGAACACCAGTCGCCGCGCGTCGTCCTCGGCGACCGACAGCTCTTCCACCGCATGCGCGAGGAGCGTGGCCGGAGTCGCGCGGGCGGCATACCGCGCCCGCAGAGGCGTCGCCAGTTCATGGAGCAGGATCCGGGCGAGTCCTTCCGGGCCCTGCTCGGTCAGCACGCCACGGACGGCGGCGATCACAGCCTGGGCCGCCGTGTGCGCGGCGCCGTGCGGCAGCCGTCCCCAGCGGCGCGCCGCCGCCTCGACGCTCGGCGGGTCGGCCGGGAGCGCGTCGAAGACGTGTACGGGCCGCTCGGTCCGCCCGCCGAGCGTGCCCGTCGCGAGGAAGTCGCCGAGGTGCCGCAGCCCCAGCACCTCCAGGTGGCCGGCGCAGCGCGCATACGCGGGGTGCGGCACCGACCGGGGCAGTGGATCGGGCTCGGCGATACGCAGCCCGAGGGCGGGCAGCAGGTCCCGTACCCGGTCCTCGTGGACCCGGTGGGCGGCGGCGAGCTCCGAGACCGTGCTCTGGGCGAGCATGCCGAGCCCGCCCGTGGCCTCCTCCAGGGCCGCGCGCAGCCGGGCCCGCTCGGATTCGGCGCGCCGGCCGTGCGCTTCGAGGGCTGCCCGCAGTCGTCCCGGGTCCCCGGCGGCGGCCGCGTCCAGCAGCGGCCGGTGGATGAGGTACCCGGCCTCCAACTGCTCGATGACGGGACGGTACTTGAGCCGAGACCGGCTGCGGCGCCAGCAGGCGCGGACCGCGGCGACCGCCTCGGCGACCGCGGGCGCGTCGAGGCGCTGGGGCAGTTGGTAGCGCGTGCGCAGGTCCTCGGTCACGGGCAGCCCGGCGTCGAGCACCTCGCGCCGGTAGCGCGCCTCGTCGAAGGCCACGGCCTTGTTTCCCCCGTCCCGCCCGCTTGTGCCCCGTCCCGTTCCGCGATCAGCCGATCCGCTGGCGGCTCATCGCGACCCGCGCCTCGTCCACCGCCTCCTGGGACAGACCCCCGATCTGAAGGGAGATCTCGATCTGCTCACCGCTCTCCCGCTCGGTGGCCACGACGGTGAGGAGCCCCGAGGTGTCGAGCGTGAACACGCACTGGAAGGGCCAGCGCGCGGGTTTGCCGGGCGGGATCTTCAACGTGCCTTGCGCGACCTCGGTGTTGTGTTCCGGCTCCTCCGACTCCACCGCGCCCGCCTGTTCCATCACCTGGATGCGGACCTTCCGCTGGCCGTCGCGGAGGGTGGAGAAGTCGTCGGTCACCGAGGCCGGCAGCGTGTCGTTGGCGTGCACGAGATGGGTGACGTACTCCCGGCCGGTGTCGATGTCCGTGACCTGGATGCCGTAACCGCGCGAGGCGACGGTGGAGATTTCGTACGGGCGGTGGGTGAGGCCGGTCTCCGGCACGTCCGGTGCTTGTCCGGCGGGGAGTTCACCGCTGGAGAGGATGTACGCGGCCCGGTCGAGGGCGTACAGCGCGGCACCGCGGGCCACCGCGAGGTCGGGGTTGTGCAGCCTGGGCTCGAAGCCGAACTGGGTGCGCAGGGTGGCGGCGACGGCGGGCATCTTGGTGGCGCCGCCGACGAGCAGCACGTCGTCGAAGGACGACACGCCCCGCTCCGCGGCCAGTTCGACGGTGCGGCGGGTGATGTCGATGGTGCGTTCGAGTAGGTCGCGGGTCAGCTCCTCGATCAGCCCCCGGGTCAGCTCCACCGGTTCGACCCTGCCCTGGTGCATGACGCGGACGGTGTAGCGCTCGCGGAAGGACAGCGCCTTCTTCGCCTCCTCGGCGTCCTTGCGCAGCTGCGTCTCGGACTGGGGGTCGGACAGCGGGTCGTCGACGTCCGGGAAGCGCTCGCGGAACCGCTCCGCCAAGTGCATGACGACACGGTCGTCGAAGTCGCTGCCGCCCAGCTCCTTCGCACCGTCCGTGCACAGCACGGTCAGCTCGCGCCCGCTCAGGGTGAGCACGGTGGTGTCGAAGGTGCCGCCGCCCAGGTCGTACACGAGGATGGCCCGGTCCCCGCGCTCCTCGTCTCCTTCCAGAGCCCCGTAGTCGAGCGCGGCCGCGATGGGCTCGGCGACCACGTCGAGGACGCGCAGCCCGGCGATCTCACCGGCCTTGCGGGTGGCGTCCCGTTCGGCGAGCCCGAAGTAGGCGGGCACGCTGATCACCACGTCGCGCGCCTCGTCGCCGCCGGCGGCCTTCGCGTCCTCGACGAGTTTGCGCAGGATGCGAGCGGAGATCTCCTCGGGTGTGTAGGTGCGGCCGTGGAACTCGCGCGGCACCACATCGCCCATGTCCCGCTTGATGAGCTGCACGACGTGCTCGGGATCGAGGACGGTGGCGTCCTTGGCGCTCTGTCCCACGACGACGCTGTCGGCGCTCTCGAAGTAGACGACGGACGGCGTGGTGTCCGCCCCTTCGAGGTTGCGCAGCACGGTCGGTCTGCCGACGTCGTCGATCCGTGCGACGCAGGAGTAGGTGGTCCCCAGGTCGATGCCGTAGACGGCCATACGGTCTCCCGCCGGGACGGCCGCGCCTGGCGCCCGTCCCGTCTGTTGTCTCGCCAGTTGTCCTTGTAAGCCATGCCCCTTGGGCCCACGGAGAGGGAACCGTTCATGGTGCATCCGGTTCCCACCGGGAAACCACTACGTCGGCCTTGCGCACGACCCGCTCCCCCTGGACGAATCCGGCCGCCACGACGCGCGCCACCGTCCGGTCCGCCTCGGGCCCTTCGGCGGCGGCGCGGCCCACCGGTCGCTGCAATGCCATGTCGAACGCCTCGCCGGGCCGGGGGACGTACCGCTGTACGCCGGTCCTGGCCACGGTGTCCGCCGTCTCGTCGGCCAGCGCGGTCAGCAGGGCCCGTAGTTCGTCGACGCCGAGCGGGTCGGTGACGTGTTCGGCCTGGCGCAGGATCTGGTCGTGGAGCCGGATCAGGGAGTGGCGCACGAGATCGAGCGCCATTTCCATCTCGCCTCGGCGCAGCCGCTCGACCTCGTCGTGCAGCCTGGTGACGATCTCCTCACGGCGCTCGGCGAGCTGCTGCTGACGAGCGAGTGCGGCGGTGAACTCGCTTGCGAGCCCACAGGGTTCGACACGTTCCGACACGGCGCTCACAGTAGACCAAAGGGGTACGGCGCGTCAGCGGAGCGTGTCGCGATCAGCTACGACCGTCCAGCCGTACGCGACCTCGTCAGCCACCGAGATTGATGGAACCGTGAACGTCCCGCGCCTGGACGACAGTGGTCTGAGTGCCCCCGGAGATCACGTTGCGCACGTCGCCCGCGCCGGTCCGCGTGCCCTCCAGTGCCTCGGCCTCCCGCCGCCAGGCCGCGAGCGCCTCGGCGAAGGCTGGGTCCTGCCGCGCGCGGAGAGCCAGTGCCTCGGCCAGCTCCGTGGCACGCTCCGCGCTGTCAGCCGCCTGGCCGAGGGACGTCAACTCGCTCTCTCCGTGCGGCTCTCCGTCCGCGGGCCGTCGCCTGACCAGGTTTCGCAGGGACATCCAGATCTGCTCCCCCGCCGCACCCGCGGTGCCTCCGGCGAGGGCCATGAGCAGTTCAGGTGCAATCGGGACCACAACGCCCTCCACCGTCCAACGCACAGGTCATGGATCGAGCGTAGGGCACGGTGGGCCCCTTGAGCCCGGGAGCCGAAAAGAGGAATCTCGCCGTCAGGCGGAGGTGACCGGCAGGACGTCGGGGGACAGCGCGCCCGCGCGGGCTGCGGCGGCAGTCATCCGGCGGAGGTGATGGCGGCGGCACAGCACCTCGTAACCGATCTCCTCCGCCGGGCGGTTGACGTCGCCGACGACCACCTGGGCGCCCTCGACCACCATCTCGCCGCCCACCGTACGGGCGTTGTGCGTCGCCCGGGCACCGCACCAGCACAGGGCCTCCACCTGGAGGGTCTCGACCCGGTCGGCCAGCTCGATCAGCCGCTGAGAACCGGGGAAGAGCCTGGTACGGAAGTCGGTGGTGATGCCGAAGGCGAAGACGTCGAGCCCGAGGTCGTCAACGACCCGAGCCAGCTGGTCGATCTGCTCCGGCGCCAGGAACTGCGCCTCGTCGACGATCGCGTAGTCGACCTTGCCACCCTGGGACAACTGATCGACCAGATACCCGTACAGGTCCATCCCGTCCGCGGCCTCGACCGCCTCCGTGACCAGGCCCAGCCGCGAGGACAACTTTCCCTCCCCCGCCCGGTCGTCCCGCGTGAAGATCACACCCTGAAGCCCGCGAGCCGAGCGGTTGTGCCCGATCTGGAGCGCCAAAGTGCTCTTCCCGCAGTCCATCGTTCCGGAGAAGAACACCAGCTCGGGCATGGCGGGTCGAGCACCTTTCGGTTTTCGGCGACGGATGGTGGCCGGGTGGGTGTCAGGAGCGTACTTCGAGCAGCGGGACCAACTGCTCGGCGGGGGTCATCGAACCGTGGTTGCCGACCATCGACGACTCCTTCGGCTCCCGCTCCGAGGCGATGAGGAGCACGTCGTCGCGCGCGGCGGCGACCACGTCGCCGATCCGGTCGTACACCCGCCGCTCGACCTGGTCGGGCCGCCCGAACCAGCCCGCCGCGACCGCCTCGTCCCGCGAGGCCACCCAGAACTGCTCGCCGATGACCTCGCGCCAGCAGGTCAGGACGTCGTTCTCGGCGCCCGGCACCGCGTAGACGTGCCGGGCGCGGCCCTCGCCGCCCAGCAGGGCGACCCCGGCGCGCAGTTCCCAGTCCGCGTCGAAGTCGATGCGGTGCTCCTCGTCGAAGGGCACGTCGATCATGCCGTGGTCGGCGGTGACGTAGAGCGCGGTGCTCGGGGGCAGTTGCTCGGCCAGGCGCTGGACCAGCCGGTCGACGTGCATCAGGCGCCCGCGCCAGGTGTCGGAGTCGACGCCGAAGCGGTGGCCGGCGCCGTCGACCTCGGCGTAGTACGTGTAGACCAGGGAGCGGTCGCCGACGGCCAGTTGCTGGGCGGCGAGGTCCATGCGCTCCTCACCGGACATCCGCCCGTGGAACGTGCCGCCGCTGAGCGCGACCTTGGTCAGCGGGGTGGTCTCGAAGGTGGGCGACGACACCTGGGCGGCGTGCACACCGGCCCGGTCGGCCAGTTGGAAGACGGTGGGGTACGGCTGCCAGACGTGCGGCGCGGTCCACGGCTGCCAGCGCAGCTGGTTCATCAGCTCGCCGGTGTCCGGATTGCGCACGGTGTAGCCGGGCAGGCCGTGGGCGCCGGGTGGCAGACCGGTGCCGACGGAGGCGAGGGAGGTCGCGGTGGTCGCCGGGAAACCGGCGGTGATCGGTCGCCCGGTGCCGCCGCGCGAGGTGCCGAGGAGCGAGCTCATGAAGGGGGCTTCGTCCGGGTGTGCCCGCAGCTGCTCCCAGCCGAGGCCGTCGATCAGGAACACGCAGTTCCGGTCGGCGGGGGTGAGCTCCTCAATCGCCGCGGTCATGCCCGGTACGGCCAGACCGGCGGCCAGCGTGGGCAGCAGGTCGGCGAGGGAACCGGTGCCGTACGCGGGGACGGGCGCGGAGTCGAGGGCGAGCGGTTCCGGGTGGGAGTCCCAGGCGGGGGCGGGCTGCGCCATCAGCGAGTGACGTCCGCGGTCGCCTCGGAGATGGCCTGCGCGAAGGCGAGCGCCTGGCGCACCGTCTCCGGTCCGTCCCCGGCCTCGCTCACGCGCAGACTCAGGTCGTCCGCCGTCGAGTTGCCCGTATAGCCGTGATCGGCCTCGCAGTTGGGGTCGCCGCAGGCGGCGGGCTCCAGGTCGATCCGGGAGACGGCACCCCAGCCGATGGTCAGCACGACCTCGCGGGGCAGGGTGCCCGGCGAGTACTGCTCCGGGTTGGCGACCACGCGGCTGATCACGACCGACGAGATCCGGCCGAGCTTGACCGACTCCGTGGAGGTCGTGGCGTACGGCGTCGGGGACGTGCCGTCGGCGGCCTGCTCGTCGGTGTGGCTGACGATGAAGCGGTTGCCGGTGAGGACCAGGACGGTCACATGCCGTCGCACCTCGTTCTGGTCGAACGTCGTCTCCTGATGGACCAGGTACGACTGAATGGGCTCGCCGCCCACAGCGGCCTCCACCGCCTCGGCCACGAGGGCCGGGTAGTAGCCGCTGCGTTCGATCGCCGTGCGCAGCCCCTGGGTCGTCGTACTGGTCTTGGCCATGACGCCCATCCTACGGCGACCCACTGACTGCGAGGGACGCTCGCGGCGGTCTCCGTCGGGCTCGGCCGGTCCCGGGCACCCCGATGGGCGTCCGTACTCCTCAGTACGCCGGGAGCGTCCTCGGGCCGAGGTCGTCGCGGGCCGGCGGGGGCGCCAGGCGGACGGAGGCGCCGAGGACGCTCAGTCCGCGCGGGGCGACGACGACCGGCTCCAGGGTGACCGCGACGACCTCCGGGTGGTCGTCGACCAGCCGGGAGACCCGCAGCAACAGCTCTTCGAGGGCGGATGCGTCGACCGGGGCCGAGCCGCGCCAGCCGAAGAGGAGGGGCGCCGTACGGATCGAACGGATGAGCGAGGTCGCCTCGCGGTCGGTGACGGGGATCAGCCGGTGTGCCATGTCCCCGAGCAGCTGGGTGGCGGCCCCGGCCAGCCCGAACGACAGTACGGCCCCGGCCGCCGGGTCGATGACGGCCCGCACAACGGTGTCGACTCCCCGCGGTGCCATCCCCTGCACCACCGGCCGCAGCTCCTGAGGCGTCCCGAACAGCTCGGTCAACTCGGCGTACGCCCGCCGCAGTTGCTCCTCGTCCGCGAGATCCAGGCGTACGCCGCCCAGGTCGGCGCGGTGTCGCAGGTGCGGAGCGGTGGCCTTGAGGGCGACCGGGTAGCCGAGGGTGCGGGCGGCTCGGGCTGCGTCGTCGGGGGTGGGGGCGGGCAGGGCGCGGTGCGCATGGATGCCGTACTTGCCGAGCAGCTCGCAGGTCTCCTCGGTGCCGAGGGTGAGCCCCTGCCCGCGCGCCAGCAGCCCGCCGATCAGCTCGGCGGCCCCCTTCTCGTCGATGTCCTCGTACTCGGGCACCTTCCCGGGCTCGGCGACGTCCCGCCGCCACTGCGCGTACCGGACGACTTCGGAGAGGGCCCGGACGGCACGCTCGGCGGCGGGGTAGGCGGGGATGAGGCGGGAGCGGGCGGAGGACGCGGCAGGGGCCGCGCCTCCCGCTCCTGCGGCGGGCGGCGGCTGTGCGGCGCCGGGCGCCCGTTCCGCTGCCGCTCCCGCGGTGGGCAGTCGTTCCGCAGGGCGGATCGAATGGCCACCGCCGGCAACGCCGGGGGCGTTTGAACCCGCCTGTGGTGCAGTACTGGCCGCAGCCGACAACGCCTCAGCAAGCCCCCCGAGCTCCACATGCACCACCAGCACAGGCTTCCCCGGCACCCGCTCAGCAGCCGACCGAAGCGCCTCCGCCAACGCCGCGTCCCCGGCCAGCCCCTCTCCCACAACCGGTATCGCCGTCACCACCACCGCATCACTCGCGTCGTCCGCCAACGCCCGGGACAAGGCCGCATGGAAGTCCCCCGGCGACGCCCCCGTCGTCAGATCCAACGGAGGCAACGGCCGCAAACCCTCGGAGAGACACGCGTCGTACGTCAGCACCCCCAACGACTCGGAGTTCCCCAGAATCGCCACCCGCGACCCCGCGGGCAGCGGCTGCCGCGCGAGCAGCAGCCCCGTGTCCACCAACTCCGTGATCGTGTCCACCCGGATCACCCCGGCCTGCCGGAGCAACGCGGACACCGTGGCATGCGGCAACCGAGTCGCCCGTACGGCATGCCCCTGCGGAGCGGAACCGGCCCCCTGCACCACGACCAGCGGCTTCGCCGCCGCCGTCCGCCGCGCGAGCCGCGTGAACTTGCGCGGGTTGCCGATGGACTCCAGGTACATGAGGACGACATCGGTGTCGGTGTCGTCGTACCAGTACTGAAGGACGTCGTTGCCGGACACGTCCGCCCGGTTGCCGGACGAGACGAAGGTCGACACGCCGGTCACCCCGGTGACCCCGCCGCCGCGCCGGTGCAGCCGGGACAGCAGGGCGATACCGATGGCGCCGGACTGGGCGAACAGCCCGATCCGCCCGGGCCGGGGCATCTCGGGCGCGAGGGAGGCGTTCAGCCG
Source organism: Streptomyces sp. NPDC002838 (assembly GCF_040295365.1). NCBI lineage: Bacteria > Bacillati > Actinomycetota > Actinomycetes > Kitasatosporales > Streptomycetaceae > Streptomyces > Streptomyces sp. NPDC002838. The sequence goes on from NZ_JBEOVF010000013.1 coordinate 78,174, forward strand.
GACGTCCGGGGAGGTGTTGATGATCCCGAACGCGTTCGGCCCGATGATCCGCATGCCGTACGCGCGCGCGTGCCGGACGAGTTCGCGCTGCCGCTCGCGCCCCTCGGGCCCGCTGTCGGCGTACCCGGCGGAGAGCACGACCAGCCCCTGCACGCCATGGTTGCCGCACTCCTCGACGACCTCGGGGACATGCTCCGCGGGCACGGCGACGACGGCGAGGTCGACCGGTCCCTCGATGTCCCGCACCGAGCGGTGGGCGGGCACCCCGTCGAGTTCCTTCTGCTGTTCGGGGAAGGCCCTGTTCACGGCGTACAGCAGACCCGTGAACCCGGCGTCCCTGATGTTGCCGAGGACGCTGCGGCCGACGCCTCCGGACGCGCGGCCGGTCCCGACGACGGCGACGGAGCCGGGCATGAGCAGCCGCTGCACGGACCGCGCCTCGGCCCGCTGTTCGCGCGCGTACTGCACGGCGAGCGAGCGGTCCGTCGGCTCCAGATCGAACTCAAGGCGTACGACACCGTCCTCGAAGCTGCGCTTCTGGGTGTACCCGGCGTCCGTGAACACCTTGATCATCTTGCTGTTGGCGGGCAGCACCTCGGCGGCGAACCGGCGGATCCCGTGCTCGCGCGCGACGGCCGCGATGTGTTCGAGGAGGGCGGAGGCGACCCCGCGCCCCTGGTGGGCGTCCTGCACGAGGAAGGCGACCTCGGCCTCGTCGGCCGGGGCGGAGGCGGGCATGCCGTCGGCGCCGATGCGGTCGTAGCGTACGGTGGCGATGAACTCGCCGCCGATGGTGGCCGCGAGTCCCACCCGGTCCACAAAGTCGTGGTGCGTGAAGCGGTGGACGTCCTTGGCGGACAGGCGAGGGTAGGGCGCGAAGAAGCGGTAGTACTTCGACTCGTCCGAGACCTGCTCATAGAAGCTGACGAGGCGATCGGCGTCATCAACGGTGATGGGCCGGATGCGCGCGGTACCGCCGTCGCGCAGCACCACGTCGGCCTCCCAGTGGGCGGGATACTCATGCCGGTCCGGCGAGGTCTGCATGGGCCCCAGAGTACGGCTCGCGTACGACAACGGCGCGGGGCGGTCTCGCGTACGACAACGGCGCGGGGCAGTCTGTGGAGGACGGAAGTCGGGCCGAGGCCGCGGTCCGACGACACCTCCGGGGCGGGACGAAGGACCGCTCCGGGCATGCTTCACGATATGGGAAACTGGTCTAGACAACCCTGATACACCGAAGGGCAGCATCACATGGCTGAGCGCCGCGTCAACGTCGGCTGGGCCGAGGGTCTTCACGCCCGCCCCGCTTCCATCTTCGTCCGGGCCGCCACGGCCGCAGGCATCCCGGTGACGATCGCCAAGGCCGACGGCAGCCCCGTCAACGCGGCCTCCATGCTGGCCGTCCTCGGCCTGGGCGCCCAGGGCGGCGAGGAGATCGTTCTCGCCTCCGACGCCGAGGGTGCGGACGCGGCCCTCGACCGTCTCGCGAAGCTGGTCTCCGAGGGTCTCGAGGAACTCCCCGAGACCGTCTGAGCAAGCTGAGCACCCAATTGACGCTCGCGGCGGTCGTCGCCTGAAAGACGCACCCCCGCAGCACCGAAGGGCTCGTCCGAATTATCGGGCGAGCCCTTCGTATTTCCCGTTTACGGGCAGCGAAAATAATCCCCCGCGAATTACACTCTCTTTGTATACGGCGCCCGTGTTAATGCCGCAGGCTCGTCATGTTTACGGGATGTTGCGAGTTCCTCACACGCTCCACGCGCTCCGGGCCGGAGGCGAAGCGCAGTCGGTGCGCGGCCGTCGCCCGTTCCGTGTGCAGTGCCGTGAGCCCCCGAGCGCGCTCGCTGTCCCCGCGCGCCACGGCGTCGACGATCGCGCCGTGCTCCGTCCAGGACTCCACGGGGTTGGCCGGCGCCTCCACGGCGTACATCCAGGCGATCTTGTGGCGCAGCTGGGTCAGCATCGAGGTGAGCGCGGGGCTGCCGGAGGCCTGTGCGAGCGTCTCGTGGAACCAGCCCCCCAGGGAGCGCAGGTCCTCGCTGTTGCCCCGCCTGGCCCGCTCCTGGCCCAGCCGGACCAGTCCGCGCAGCACCTTCAGGTGGGCCTCGGTGCGCCGCTGGGCGGCCCGGTAGGCGCCGAGCGGCTCCAGGAGCATGCGCATCTCCAGCAGGTCGGCGCCCTCCTGCTCGGTGGGTTCCGCGACGCACGCGCCCGCGTGCCGCCTGGTCACCACGAAGCCCTCCGCCTCCAGCGTGCGCAGGGCCTCCCGGACGGGGACGCGCGAGACGCCGTAGCGGCGCGCCAGCAGTTCCTCGGTGAGCCGGCTGCCGCGCTCGTAGACACCCGCGACGATGTCGTCCCGGATCGCCGTGCATACCGAGTGCGCCGGAATACGCATGACCGACCTCCGCCTTAATCCCCGTGAAACGTCGACGATTGACGTGTGTTCCGTGACTCTATTGCAATGAGCCGGAATTTCCGATGGCGGGCCGGAATCCATGGATATTTTTTGGACAGCCGATCGTCGAAAAGACCGAAAGCCCCGGCTCGGGGAGCCGGGGCTTCGGGGTGTCTCGCCGTCTGTCGTCAGACGTTCACGCCGTGCGAGCGGAGGTAGGCGACGGGGTCGATGTCCGAGCCGTACTCGGCCGTCGTACGGGCCTCGAAGTGCAGGTGCGCTCCGGTGACGTTGCCGGTCGCGCCGGAGAGGCCTATCTGCTGGCCGGGGGTGACCGTCTGGCCCACCGAGACGCCGATGGACGACAGATGGCCGTACTGGGTGTACGTGCCGTCGTTCATCTTGATCACGATCTGGTTGCCGTACGACCCGCCCCAGCCGGCCTCGACGACGGTGCCGGAGCCGACCGCCTGGACGGACGTGCCACTCGAGGCGTGGAAGTCGACGCCGGTGTGGCTGCCGGAGGACCAGACGGCGCCGCCGGTCTTGTAGCCGGTCGAGACGTACGAGCCGGATATCGGGGAGACGAAGGTGTTGAGGCGCTTGCGCTCGGCCTCGCGGGTGGCGCGCTCCTTGGCCTCGCGCGCCTCCTTGGCGGCCTCGGCGGCCCTCTTGCGCGCGGCCTCCTCGGCCTTCTTGCGCGCCTCGGCGGCCTGCTTCTTCGCCTCGGCCTCCTCTGCGGCCTGCTGTTGGGCGGCGGCCTGGGCGTCGATCTGGTCGGCGATCGAGTCGCCGATGGTGATGACGGGGGTGAGACCGGTCTGCTCGGCGGCGGGTTCGGCGGCGAGCGCCGGAGCGGCCAGGGTGCCGATGACGCCGGTGGTGGTGATCGCCGCGACGCCTGCCGCCTGGACGGTGCCACGCTTCATCCGGCTGGGACGACGGTGCTTCCCGGTGGCGCACATGAACGCCATGTAGTGGCTGGTCCTTTCCTTCCCTCTCGCCTACCGGGTTAGCTGACGGGTTCGGAGCAGGAAGGTCTCCTACGGACCCCCTCGCTGCGCGCGGGCGTCCGATTCACCCCAGGGACTGCGGTGGGTCCCCGGCTCCCCTGGCTCGCGCCGTACGGGGACTCGGCGATGACTGTCCGGTGCCGCGGGTGCGGCGAAGTGCCTGACGGACAGCCCGCATGAAGCTAAACGGGGCCTGTGTCAATCCTCAAACAGATCAGGGTTTTTGTAGCGCATGCCACAGGGCAGACAGGCAACCTCTCCCTCAATTCGGACATTAGGGGGCCCTGGTGACTCTTGCGTCACCAGGGCCCCTGCGCGCGGTACGGCCAAGTCCGCGCCTACTCCTGCACCTACTGCCGCCTACTCCGCGGAAACGACGGTGACTTGGCCGATGCCGAGGGCCTCCACGGGCTCCTTGATCTGCGCCGCGTCGCCGACGAGGATCGTCACCAGACGGTCCACCGGGAAGGCGCTCACGGCCGCCGCCGTGGCCTCGACGGTGCCGGTCGCGGCGAGCTGCTGGTACAGCGTCGCCTGGAAGTCGTCCGGCAGGTGCTGCTCGACCTGGTCGGCCAGCGTGCTCGCCACGGCCGCGGCCGTCTCGTACTTCAGCGGCGCCACCCCGACGAGGTTCTGCACGGCCACGTCGCGCTCGGCGTCGGTCAGGCCCTCCGCCGCGAGCGTGCGCAGCACCGTCCACAGGTCCTGCAGGGCCGGACCGGTGTTCGGGGTGTCGACGGAGCCGCTGATGGCGAGCATCGCGGCGCCGGTGCCGTCGGGGGCGGACCGCAGGACCTGACCGAACGCCCGCACGCCGTAGGTGTAGCCCTTCTCCTCGCGCAGGACGCGGTCCAGGCGGGAGGTGAGGGTGCCGCCGAGGCAGTACGTGCCGAGCACCTGCGCGGGCCACACCCGGTCGTGCCGGTCCGGGCCGAGGCGGCCGATGAGCAGCTGCGTCTGGACGGCGCCCGGACGGTCCACGATGACGACCCGGCCGGTGTCGTCGGCGGTCACCGGCGGCACCGGCCGCGGCTGGGCCGAGGACCCGGTCCAGGAGCCGAGCGTGTCACCGAGCAGGCCGTCGAGCTCGATCCCGGTGAGGTCGCCGACGACCACGACGGTGGCGGTGGCGGGGCGGACGTGCTTCTCGTAGAAGGCGCGTACGGCCGCGGAGTCGATGGCGGCGACCGTCTCCTCGGTGCCCTGGCGGGGACGCGACATGCGCGAGGTCGCCGGGAACAGCTCCTTGGAGAGCTCCTTGGCGGCGCGGCGGGAGGGGTTGGCCAGCTCGTGCGGAATCTCGTCGAGGCGGTTGCGCACCAGCCTCTCGACCTCGCTGTCGGCGAACGCGGGCGCCCTGAGGGCGTCGGCGAGCAGGCCCAGTGCCTTGGCCAGGCGCGAGGCCGGGACCTCCAGGGACAGACGTACGCCGGGGTGGTCGGCGTGCGAGTCGAGCGTGGCGCCGCAGCGCTCCAGCTCGGCGGCGAAGTCCTCCGCGGAGTGCTTGTCGGTGCCTTCGGAGAAGGCCCGCGACATGATCGTGGCGACGCCGTCCAGTCCGGCCGGCTCTGCCTCCAGGGGCGCGTCCAGGAGCACCTCGACGGCGACGACCTGCTGGCCGGGGCGGTGGCAGCGCAGGACCGTCAGGCCGTTGTCGAGCGCCCCGCGCGCGGGGGCCGGGAACGCCCAGGGCCTGGCCTCGCCCGCCCGGGGCTGGGGGTGGAACTCCATCGTGGCGAGCTCGGTCACTTGGCCGCCTCCTCGTTGTCGTCGGTGGCTTCCACGGTGGCCTCGGCCTCCGGGTCTTCGGGGGGATCCGCGTCCTGGGTGTGCTCCGCGATCTCGGCGGAGATCGGCTCGTAGACGAGCACCGCGCGGTTGTCGGGGCGCAGGCGGGCCTTGGCGACCTCCTGGACCTCCTCGGCCGTCACCTCCAGCACGCGCTGTACGGCGGTGAGAGCGAGCTGCGGGTCGCCGAACAGGACGGCGTACCGGCACAGTTCGTCGGCGCGGCCCGCGACCGTGCCGAGCCGGTCCAGCCACTCGCGCTCCAACTGGGCCTGGGCGCGCTCCATCTCCTCGGCCGTGGGGCCCTCCTCGGCGAACCGGGCGAGCTCCTCGTCGATGGCGGTCTCGATGACCGGCACCTCGACGTCGCCGGAGGTCTTCACGTCCAGCCAGCCCAGGGAGGGCGCTCCGGCCAGCCGCAGCAGGCCGAAGCCGGCCGCGACGGCCGTACGGTCGCGTCGTACGAGCCGGTTGTACAGGCGGGAGGACTCGCCGCCGCCGAGGACGGTGAGGGCCAGGTCGGCCGCGTCGCACGCGCGCGTGCCGTCGTGGGGCAGCCGGTAGGCCGCCATCAGGGCGCGGGCCGGGACCTCCTCCTCGACGACCTCGCGCAGCTGCTCGCCGAGGACCTCGGGCAGCGAGCCGTCGCGCGGGGCGGGCTTGCCGTCGTGCCCGGGGATGGACCCGAAATACTTCTCGATCCAGGCGAGCGTCTGCTCCGGGTCGATGTCGCCGACCACGGAGAGTACGGCGTTGTTGGGCGCGTAGTAGGTGCGGAAGAAAGCGCGCGCGTCCTCAAGGGTCGCCGCGTCCAGGTCGGCCATCGAGCCGATCGGAGTGTGGTGGTAGGGGTGGCCCTCCGGGTAGGCGAGGGCGGTCAGCTTCTCGAACGCCGTGCCGTAGGGGACGTTGTCGTAGCGCTGCCGGCGCTCGTTCTTCACGACGTCCCGCTGGTTCTCCATCGACTCGTCGTCGAGGGCGGCGAGCAGGGAGCCCATGCGGTCGGCCTCCAGCCAGAGGGCGAGCTCCAGCTGGTGGGTGGGCATGGTCTCGAAGTAGTTGGTGCGCTCGAAGCTGGTGGTGCCGTTCAGCGAGCCGCCCGCGCCCTGGATCAGCTCGAAGTGACCATTGCCCTTGACCTGGCCCGATCCCTGGAACATCAGGTGCTCGAAAAGGTGAGCAAGGCCGGTACGCCCCTTGACTTCGTGGCGCGAGCCGACGTCGTACCAGAGGCACACCGCCGCGACCGGGGTCAGGTGATCTTCGGAGAGCACCACGCGCAGGCCGTTGGCCAGGCGGTGCTCGGTCGCTGTCAGGCCCCCGGAGCCTGCCTGGGCTGTGGCCGTGTGACCCATGGGCATGTACGTCCCTTCGATCGCGGTCGCGGTCCTCGAAACCGCGGTTTTCCTGCCGGTCCTGCCACTGTATGCAAGCGTGCGGAGGGGCGGCGAAGTTCCCGGGCGAGGTACGCCCAGAGCGAGATCGCGTAGCCTGCGGGCAGCCGCGGTCGGGCGCCTGCCCGAGGCCGGGCGGGTCGGCCGGCCCCGGGCCCCGGGCCGCACTGTCAGTCCCGCGGTCCACAATGGTCCGAGTCAGATCCCGTTCACGCTTCAGCAAGAGTGAGCCGAAGGGGCGCGTCGGTGCCGAGAGGGCGAGGGCGCTTCAGGCCCGAGGGGCTGAGCACAGCCGCCCTCTCGGCACCGACTTCAGCGCTCCGTAGGCGAGCGACCAGAAACAGGAGGAGCCGGCAGCGATGGCCCGCCGCAGCACGAAGACCCCGCCGCCCGACGATTCGTACGAGGAGAAGATCCTCGACATCGACGTCGTCGACGAGATGCAGGGCTCCTTCCTCGAGTACGCGTACTCGGTCATCTACTCCCGCGCCCTGCCGGACGCCCGCGACGGCCTCAAGCCGGTGCACCGCCGCATCGTCTACCAGATGAACGAGATGGGCCTGCGCCCCGACCGCGGCTATGTGAAGTGCGCCCGCGTGGTCGGCGAGGTCATGGGTAAGTTGCACCCGCACGGCGACGCGTCGATCTACGACGCCATGGTGCGTATGGCCCAGCCCTTCTCGATGCGCGTCCCGCTGGTCGACGGCCACGGCAACTTCGGCTCGCTGGGCAACGACGACCCGCCGGCCGCCATGCGGTACACCGAGTGCCGGCAGGCCCCGGCGACGAGCCTGATGACCGAGTCGATCGACGAGGACACGGTCGACTTCACCCCCAACTACGACGGCCAGGAGCAGGAGCCGGTGGCGCTGCCCGCCGCCTTCCCGAACCTCCTGGTCAACGGCGCGTCGGGGATCGCCGTCGGCATGGCCACCAACATGCCGCCGCACAACCTGGCCGAGGTCATCGCGGCCGCCCGCCACCTGATCCGCTACCCGAACGCGGATCTGGACGCCCTGATGAGGCACGTCCCGGGCCCCGACCTGCCCACCGGCGGCCGTATCGTCGGCCTGACCGGCATCCGGGACGCGTACGAGACGGGCCGCGGCACCTTCAAGATCCGCGCGACGGTGTCCGTGGACAACGTGACGGCGCGCCGCAAGGGCCTCGTCGTCACCGAGCTGCCCTTCACGGTCGGCCCGGAGAAGGTGATCGCCAAGATCAAGGACCTGGTGGGCTCGAAGAAGCTCCAGGGCATCGCCGACGTCAAGGACCTCACCGACCGGGCGCACGGCCTGCGCCTGGTCATCGAGATCAAGAACGGCTTCGTGCCGGAGGCGGTCCTGGAGCAGCTCTACAAGCTGACGCCGATGGAGGAGTCCTTCGGCGTGAACAACGTGGCGCTGGTGGACGGCCAGCCCCTCACCCTGGGCCTGAAGGAGCTCCTGGAGGTCTACCTCGACCACCGCTTCGAGGTAGTACGCCGTCGCAGCGAGTTCCGCCGCGGCAAGAAGCGCGACCGTCTGCACCTGGTCGAGGGCCTGCTCACCGCGCTGGTGGACATCGACGAGGTCATCCGCCTCATCCGCTCCAGCGACAACTCCGCGCAGGCCAAGGAGCGCCTGATGGAGCGCTTCTCGCTGAGCGAGATCCAGACGCAGTACATCCTGGACACGCCGCTGCGCCGCCTCACCAAGTTCGACCGCATCGAGCTGGAGGCGGAGAAGGAGCGGCTCAACGCCGAGATCGCGGAGCTGACCCGGATCCTCGACTCGGACAACGAGCTGCGCAAGCTGGTCTCCGCGGAACTGGCCGCGGTGGCGAAGAAGTTCGGCACCGAGCGGCGTACGGTCCTGCTGGAGTCGGCGGGCGCCCCGGCGGCCACCGTGCCGCTCCAGGTGGCGGACGACCCGTGCCGGGTGCTGCTGTCCTCGACGGGTCTGATGGCCCGTACGGCGAACGGCGAGCCGTTCCCGGAGGACGCCGACGCGCGGCGCGCCAAGCACGACGTGATCGTCTCGGCGGTGCCGGCCACGGCGCGCGGCGAGGTGGGCGTGGTGACGTCGGCCGGCCGCCTGCTCCGTGTGAACGTCGTCGACCTGCCCCAGCTCCCGGACACGGCGGCGACGCCGACCCTCTCCGGCGGCGCCCCGCTGGCGGAGTTCGTCTCCCTGGAGGGGGACGAGACGGTGGTCTGCCTGACCACGCTCGACGAGTCCTCGCCCGGCCTGGCGCTCGGCACGGAGCAGGGCATCGTCAAGCGTGTGGTCCCCGACTACCCGGCCAACAAGGAGGAGCTGGAGGTCATCACGCTCAAGGAGGGCGACCGGATCGTCGGCGCGGTCGAGCTGCGCACCGGCGAGGAGGATCTTGTCTTCATCACGGACGACGCCCAGCTGCTGCGCTTCCAGGCTTCCCAGGTCCGTCCGCAGGGCCGCCCGGCGGGCGGCGTGGCGGGCATCAAGCTCTTGGAGGGCGCGAAGGTCATCTCCTTCACGGCCGTGGATCCGGCGGCGGACGCGGTGGTGTTCACGGTCGCGGGCTCGCGCGGCACGCTGGACGACTCCGTCCAGACGACGGCCAAGCTGACCCCGTTCGACCAGTACCCGCGCAAGGGCCGTGCCACCGGCGGCGTCCGTTGCCAGCGGTTCCTCAAGGGCGAGGACTGCCTGGCGCTGGCCTGGGCGGGCCCGACCCCGGCCAAGGCGGCACAGAAGAACGGCACACCGGCCGATCTTCCCGAGATGGACCCGCGCCGCGACGGCTCGGGCGTGTCGCTGGGGAAGCCGGTGGCGGTGGTGGCGGGGCCGGTCTAGGCCTCCTGGAAGGCCTCTTCCTCCGGGGCCTGTACGTAGCGCAGGACGCCCCACATGCCGTGCTCGTCGGCGTGTGGGGCGTCGCTCTCGCACGCCCGAAGCTCCTTGCCGAGGGCGGGCGCGTCGATGCCGGAGCCGATGAGCACCAGCTGGGTGAGGCGTGCGTCGGCGTCGGCCCACGCCTCCGGGTAGAAGCGCAGGAACCGCCCGACGGCATGGACGGCGTAACGGTTCGTGACGTCGTACGGCCCGAAGTCGACGTACCCCTTGATCCGGTAGAGCCCGTCGGGCCTGCTGTCGAGGAACCGCATGAGCCGGCGCGGGTCGAGGGGCGCTTCGGAGACGAAGGACAGGCTGTCGTAGCCGGCGTGCAGATGATGCCCGTGACCGTCGTCCGCGCCGTGCTCGTGCAGGTCGTCGAAGGACAGCTGCCCGACGCGCTCCTCGCTCGGCCGGCAGTCGAAGAGGAACTCGGGGTCGATCCTGCCGTAGCGCGCGGGCACGACGGCGGCGCGGTCGACGAGGGACCGGACCAGGTCCAGCACCCGCTCACCGTCGGCTGCGCGGTCGAGCTTGTTGACGACGACCAGGTCGGCGAGGGCTAGGTGCCGGTCGATCTCGGGATGCTTCGCGCGGGTGTCGTCGAACTCGGCGGCGTCGACGACCTCGACCAGACCGCCGTACACGATCCCCGCATGTTCACTGGCGAGCACCATGCGCACGAGTTCCTGGGGTTCGGCGAGCCCGCTGGCCTCGATGACGATGACGTCGATGCCGGTGTCGGGGCGGGCGAGCCGCTCCAGATAGACATCGAGTTCACTGGCGTCCACCGCACAGCACAGACACCCGTTTCCGAGGGAGACGGTGGAGTCGCCGAGGGCACCGGCGACGGCCATCGCGTCGATCTCGATGGCGCCGAAGTCGTTGACGATGGCGCCGATACGGCTGCCGCCGCTGCTGTGCAGGAGATGGTTGAGGAGCGTGGTCTTGCCGGACCCCAGGAATCCGGCGAGCACGACGACGGGGATCTGCCGCGGACTCCGGCTCAATGCGCTACCTCTCTCACGCCGAAGTGTGCGCCGGATTGCCACCGTGCACACGTACGAGGGTTGAATGCCGACCCAGGATACGAGCCGGAAGAATCACCGCGAAGTGAACGATTGTTAGCAGTACTTGCGGGGCAGACGTTGGGCAAGGCGCCGGGGTGTGCGACCCTCGCTTCCCTCCGTGCGCCCCTCTCCGCCTCCCCCGCCGATCAGAGCCGCTCGGCACTCTGGGAGACGGCAAGCGCCGCCCACCGCTCGCCGGTCCCCTTCAGTCGACCCGCACCCCGACGACCGGCGGACGGCCGCCTGATTCGGGGGTTGACATGGCCACACGGAATTTTGGAGTACAGAGGTTGGGCTCCGTCGCGGCGGCGGGCCTGATGCTCGCCACCGCCACGTTGACTATGGCTTCGCGTCAACGGCGGCTCGAAGAGGCACGCCTGCAGGTGAGGCGTATGGAGCTCGAGGAAATGGCGTCCCGACGCAAGGCGCTGGCACACCAACAGCGCATGCACTGGGAGTTGCTGGCCAAGGCCATCGACGATCCCTCCCTCGCCGAGGTGATCGACACCTACGACAAGAGCATCCCGGCCGCGAAGCGACGCCAGTACTTCTACGCCAACGCCTGGTACGTCAACCTGTACCACCTCTACCGCTCAGGAATCCTGGACCAGGAGGAGCTGTACGGGCATCTGCGTGAGCTCTTCCAGAGCCCCCTGCTGCGGGAGTACTGGGAGGCTTCGAAGGGGCAGCGCGCCACTTTGAAGCACTCGTCGGACGAGGCCAGGATCGGGCGCATGGTCGACGGCCTCATCAAGGACCTGGACGAGGCCGAGACGGACGAGTGGTGGGTGGTGGGCACGCCCCCGACAGCGTGAACACCCGCTCCGACGGTCAACCACCTGCCCGTGACGACACGGCCAGGTGGTCTTTCGCCATATGGCGACTTCGCACCACCAACCCCAGTAACCTGCTGCCCAAAACTGTGCCCACACCCATTCACTAAGGACCAGCACCCTTGAAAATCGTGCGCCGCATTGGTGTGCCTCCAAGTGCCCGTGGCAGTGCCTCAGGAGCGAACTGCCCGGACGTGTTCGAGCTGAGCGACGGCAACTTCGCCGTCATCGGCACCGAGGCCACCGAGGCGCTTGAGCGAGAACTGCCTGCCGACGCCTCCCGGGCCGACTACGAGCGCATCGTCATCGTCAGCAGAGAGACACTGATTCGCGCCAAGGCAGACATCCCCGACTCCTGATCCCCGAGCGAGCACGCGTCCACCCAGACTCGTCCCGTACAGCTCCCCGGCCGCGCAGAACCGCTGAGTGACCCGGGCATCCCCCCACCGAGCAGTCCGTCACCCCGCCACTGCTCGATCACCACCGATGAGGCCTGGCGTCAGAACGGCACCAGGCCACACGCGTGTCAGACGACCTTCGGCACCGCCACCGGTGCCCCCGGCCCCACATACCGCGCCACCGGCCTGATGGCGCAGCCGGCCCTCGCCGCGGCCCGCGACATCGTGGACACGACCGCCCGCCACACCCCGTTGCACGCCAATGTCGACCTGGCCCTCGCCGTGCTCACCGCCTCCTGCGGCAGGCCCTCCACGGCGGGCGAGACGATCTTCGCGGTGGCCTGTACGGCCGACTGGATCGCCCACGCCCTGGAGGAGTACGGGGAGCGTCCGCTGCGTATGCGCCCCAGCGGTCACTACGTGGGGCCCAGGCCGCCGCAGCCCCTGCCGGAGTAGGACACGGAGCCCCTCCGGAAGTCGCCTGACCCAAGTCAGGTTAGGCTCACCTCTGTGAGTACGTGCTCAACCGTCTCCCGGGATCTCGACGAGCCCGTTTCCGGGACCGCGGCCACGGCGAGGACCTGGCTGCTGCTGGAGCAGCCAGGTCCCTGGGGTGCCAAGGCGCTCACTTCGAGCCACCTGGACCCCGCGCTGGGCCGCGCCCTGGAGGCGGCCACGAAGGGGACGGGCGTACGCATCGCGCTCATCCGCCGCCCCGGGCGCCACGCCGACAGCGGAACGCCCGCTCTGCGCCACGTGTACGCCGCCCACACCACGCCGGGGAACGCGTGGCTGCACGCCGCCACGACCCGCGATCCGCACCGGCTGCTCGACCTCGACTTCGCGGCGCTCGGCAGAGGGGACCACGGCACCTTCGGCTCGGCGCTCGCCGGGCGGCCGCGCACCGGCCACCCGCTGGCGCTCGTGTGTACCAACGGCAAGCGCGACCGCTGCTGTGCCCTGCTCGGCCGCCCCCTCGCGACCGAGCTGGCCGCCTCCGGAGTCGAAGGCACCTGGGAGGTCACCCATTTGGGTGGACACCGCTTCTCGCCGACGCTGCTCGTCCTGCCGTACGGATACGCCTACGGCCGGGCCGAGGCCCATTCCGTGAAGGAGATCCTGCACGGGGTCCAGGAGGGGCGGGTCGTCGTGGAGGGGTGCCGCGGGAACTCGGCCTGGGAGCGGCCCGGTCAGGCCGCCGAACTGGCCGTGCGCACGGCCGTGGGCGAGTACGCGGCGGACGCGCTGGCCGTCGTCCGCACAGAGGGCTCTCCTTCGGGCTGGGAGGTGACCGTCGCCCACGCCGACGGACGCCGGTGGCGCGTCGTCGTGGCCCAGGGCGCGTCCGTGCCGCCCCGTCCGGAGAGCTGCGGGGCGTCGGTGCTCGGCTCGCCGGCGCGGATGGACGTGGTGGCGGTGCGCGAGCTGTCGGCCACCACGGCACTCGCGAGCTGACGGAACCGGCTTCGCCGGGCGGCGCCGACCCCCCTGGACTGCTTGTCGGTCTGCCTCCCACACATTGATCAAGAGATCCACGCCACACCCCCTGCGGCAGCTCCGGCGCGCCCACGTACCGTCTTGGCTATGAGCCCCACTCCCCCCGCACGCCGCCTGCGCCTCGGACTGCCGAGGCGCATGTTCTCGCAGGTGCTGCTGATGCAGCTGGCGATCGCCGCGGGAGTCGCGGTCCTCGCGACCGGGCTGTTCCTCGCACCCCTCAGCGACCAGCTGGACGACCAGGCGATGCGCCGCGCGCTCGCGATCGCGCAGACCACCGCCGCCCAGCCGCAGATCGCAGACGAGGTCAAGAACACGCCGCCGACGGCCGACGGGCCCGTCCAGCGGACGGCGGAGCGGATCCGCACGACGACCAAGGCCGAGTACATCGTGGTGATGGACTGGCGCGGTGTGCGCTGGTCGCACACCAACCCCGACCAGATCGGCAGGACCGTCTCGACCGACCCCGGCCAGGCCCTCGCCGGCAAGGAGGTCATGGAGATCGACAGCGGCACCCTGGGCCGCTCCGCCCGCGGCAAGGTGCCGCTGCGGGACAGCGACGGCGACATCGTCGGCGCGGTCTCGGTCGGCATCGCGTACGACAGCGTGCGGGCGCGGCTGATCCACGCGATCCCGGGGCTGTTCGCGTACGCCGGCGGTGCCCTCGCCGTCGGCGCGCTGGCCGCCTGGCTCATCTCCCGCCGGGTCCAGCGGCAGACCCGGGACCTGGCCTTCTCGGACATCTCGGGGCTGCTCGCGGAGCGCGAGGCCATGCTGCACGGCATCAGGGAAGGCGTGGTCGCCCTGGACCGCGTCGGCCGCGTCCGCCTGCTCAACGACGAGGCGCAGCGCCTGCTGGGCATCGGGGACGAGGCCGTCGGCCGCTCCCCCGAGGAGGCGCTCGGCGAGGGCCGTACGGCCGACGTCCTGGCCGGCCGGGTGACGGGCACCGACCTGCTCACCGTCCGCGGCCAGCGAGTCCTGGTCACCAACCGCATGCCCACGGACGACGGCGGCGCCGTCGCCACCCTGCGTGACCGCACCGAGCTGGAGCAGCTCGGCCGGGAACTCGACTCCACACGCGGTCTGATCGACGCCCTGCGCGCCCAGGACCACGAGCACGCAAACCGCATGCACACGCTCCTCGGGCTGCTCGAACTGGAGATGTACGACGACGCCGTGGAGTTCGTCGGGGAGGTCGTCGGCGACCACCGTGCCACCGCGGAACAGGTCACCGAGAAGATCCAGGACCCCCTGCTCGCCGCGCTGCTGGTCGGCAAGGCGACCGTCGCGGCCGAGCGCGGGGTCGCGTTGTGGGTCTCGGACCGCACCCGGCTGCCGGACCGGCTGGTCGATCCCGGCGGGCTCGTCACGATCCTCGGCAACCTGGTGGACAACGCCCTGGACGCGGTCGCGGGCACACCGCACGCGCGCGTGGAGGTCGAACTGCGCACGGAGGGCCGTACCGCCGTCCTCAGGGTGCGGGACACGGGCCCCGGTATCCCGGTGGAGCACCGTGAGTCGATCTTCACCGAGGGATGGTCCACGAAGAAACCGCCGGCGCACCGGGAGCGCGGCATCGGGCTGTCCCTCGTGCGCAGGCTCGCCGAGCGGCAGGGCGGCAGCGCGACGGTCGGCGAGGCGGGCGGCGGGGGCGCGGAGTTCACCGTCGTCCTGCCCGACGCGCTGGCCGAGCCGGAACCGGTACCCGCCCTCACCGCGCCGCAAGCCCCGCAGCCCGCCACCGAGGAGGAGTCGTGATGATCGAGGTCCTGGTCGTGGACGACGACACCCGGGTGGCGCGGGTCAACGCCGCCTACGTGGAGAAGGTGCCGGGCTTCCACGTGGCCGGCGAGGCGCACAGCGCGGCGGAGGCGCTGGGACAGCTGGAGGCGCTGCCGCACGTGGACCTGGTCCTCATGGACCACTATCTGCCCGACGAGACGGGCCTCGCGGTCGTCCAGGAGATGCGCCGGCGCGGCCACGAGACCGACGTGATCATGGTGACGGCGGCGCGGGACGTCTCGACCGTACAGGCGGCGATGCGGCAGGGCGCGTTGCAGTACCTGGTCAAGCCGTTCGCCTTCGCGGGCCTGCGCGCCAAGCTGGAGGCGTACGCGCAGCTGCGCCGCACCCTCGACGGCGGCGGCGAGGCGGAACAGGCCGAGGTGGACCGCATCTTCGGCGCCCTGTCCACGCCGTCGGAGTCCGACCTGCCCAAAGGGCACTCCCCCACCACGGCTGAGCTCGTGCGCCGGTCCCTGATGAACGCCGAAGGCCCCCTGTCGGCCCAGGAGATCGCCGAACGGACCGGGGTCAGCCGCCAGACCGCCCAGCGCTATCTGAAGCTCCTGGAACGCACGGGCCGGGCCAGGCTCACCCTCAAGTACGGCGACGCGGGCCGCCCGGAACACCGTTACGTGTGGGCGACTCGCGCCTGAGAGGACGTCAGCAGTTCGTCCGACATCAGGGACCCGGTCTGCACATCCAGTGCCGAGAAGGGCTGGTCCATCAGCAGGATCTCGGGGTCGCCGACGAAGGTCGCGGCCGGCGCGACGCGCTTGCGCCGGCCGCCGGCGAGCCGAAGCCGACCTTGTCGCCGACCCCGCGCACCGGCTCTCCGACGACCGCCACGAACTCCCTTTTGCCCGCAACGGCCTGTTGTGCTCGTTCTGCTCGCGCTACAACAGCGAAGCCGAAACACTGGCTCAACGCCCGTCTGGCCTTGAGGGAAAGAGGCCCGCCCGATGATTGACGTCCTGGTCGTGGACGACGACTTCCGTGTCGCCGAGATCAACGCCAAGTACGTGGGAAGAGTCCCCGGCTTCCGGGTGACCGCCCGCGCGCACAGCGCCGCCCAGGCCCTGGCCGCCGTACAGCGCGGGACCATCGACCTGGTGCTGCTCGACCACTTTCTGCCCGACCGGACGGGCCTGGAACTCGTCCACCGGATGCGGGAGCAGGGCCACGGCACCGACGTCATCATGATCACGGCAGCCGGCGACGTGACGACCGCCCAGACCGCGATGCGTCTGGGCGCCCTGCACTACCTGGTCAAACCGTTCACCTTCGCGGCCCTGCACGCCCGCCTCGACTCCTACGCAACCCTGCGCCGGACCGTCGACCGGGTGGGCGGCAGCGGCATCGCCGGCCAAGAACAGGTGGACCGGATGTTCGGCGCCCTGCGCACCACACCGGCGCCCACGTCACCGGGCCTGCCGAGCGGTCACTCGGAACCGACGACGGACCTGATCTGTCGCGTTCTGCACCGCGCCGACCACCCGCTCTCGGCCCACGAGGTCGCCGCCGAAACGGGCCTCAGCCGCTCCACCGCCCAGCGCTACCTCCGCCACCTGGAACAGGCCGGCCGCCTCCGCCTCTCCCTCAAGTACGGCGACACAGGACGCCCGGAACACCGGTACGCGTGGGTGGCCCCGTAGCCGTACGCGACGGAGCGTCGTCCTACGGCACGAAGACGATGTCGTACGGCCGTGAATGCCGAAGCCACCACGCGGTTCTCGTACGACGGTGAAGGCGCCCCCTACACGGCCCCCGCTCCCGTCAGCGACCGCACCTCGGTCTCCGCGTGCTTGGCCTCGTCGGGCGGTTCCGCCGAGGTGACCGTGCCGAGCCAGCCCGCGACGAAGCCGAGCGGGATGGAGACGAGACCGGGGTTCTGCAGCGGGAAGTACTGGAAGTCGACGCCCGGGAACAGTGATTCGGGGCTGCCCGACCCCACCGGTGACAGCAGCACGAGCACCACGGCCGGGATCAGCCCGCCGTAGACGGCCCATACGGCGCCGCGGGTGGTGAACCCGCGCCAGAACAGCGAGTAGAGCAGCACCGGCAGATTGGCGGACGCGGCGAAGGCAAGGCCCACCAGGAAGGCGACATTGAGGTCGCGCGCGAGCAGGCCGAGGGCGATCGCCACCACACCGATGCCGACGGCGGCCGCACGCGCCACGGCCACCTCACTGCGCGGCTTGGCACGCCGACGCCGCAGGGACGCGTACAGGTCATGGGCGACGGACGCCGAGGAGGCGAGCGTGACGCCGGCGACCACCGCGAGGATCGTGGCGAAGGCGACGGCGGCGACGACCGCGAAGAGAACCGTTCCTCCCGTGGAATCCGCACCACCGCCCAGGTCGAGCGCCAGCAGCGGTACGGCCGTGTTCCCGGCCGCGTTCGACCCACGTACCGCATCCGGCCCCACGATCGCCGCCGCGCCGAACCCGAGGACGATCGTCATCAGATAGAAGCCGCCGATGAGTCCGATCGCCCAGACGACCGAACGCCGTGCGGCCCGCGCGGTGGGCACGGTGCAGAAGCGGGACAGGATGTGCGGCAGTCCGGCCGTGCCCAGCACCAGCGCGAGTCCCAGGCTGATGAAGTCGAAGCGCGCGGTCCAGTCCCCGCCGTACTTCAGACCGGGCGCCAGGAAGGACGCGCCGTGACCACTGCGCTCCGCCGCCGTGAGCAGCAGCCGGTCGAAGTCGCCGTGGAACCGCACCAGGACGAGCACGGTCAGCGCGATGGTGCCGCCGAGCAGCAGGACCGCCTTGACGATCTGAATCCAGGTGGTGGCCCGCATCCCTCCCAACGACACATAGATCACCATGAGCGCGCCGACCCCGATGACCGTCCAGGCCTGCGCCGCCTCGCTGGTACGCCCGATCAGCAGCGCGACCAGGCTTCCCGCACCCACCATCTGCGCCACCAGATAGAGAACGGACACGGTGACCGAGGAGGTTCCCGCCGCGATCCGTACCGGCCGTTCGTTCATCCGCGCCGCGACCACGTCCGCGAGTGTGAACCGCCCGCAGTTGCGGACCAGTTCGGCGACCAGGAAGAGCACCACCAGCCAGGCCACCAGGAAGCCCACCGAGTACAGCAGTCCGTCGTAGCCGTAGAGGGCGATGAGCCCGGAGATGCCGAGGAAGGATGCGGCCGACATGTAGTCACCCGCGATGGCAAAACCATTCTCCATCGGCGAGAAGAGCCGACCGCCCGCGTAGAACTCCTCCGCCGAACCGTGCCGGTGGCGGCTCACCCATGTCGTGATCCCCAGCGTAACCGCGACGAAGGCGCTGAACAGCAGCAACGCCAGCGCCTGGTGGTCCCCCGTCACGACGCGCCGCCCCGAATGCCGCGCGTCAGTTCCTGAGTGGCCCACCGCAGGTCGAGCGCGGCCCGGTCCCGGCGCAGCCGGGCGTGCCGCGCGTACGCCCAGGTGAACAGGAAGGTCGTGAGGAACTGCCCGAGCCCCGCCAGCATCGCCACGTTCACGGCGCCCGCCACGGGACGCGCCATCAGTCCGGGCACTGTCGTGGCGGTGACGACATAGGCCACGTACCAGACCAAGAACACGACGACTGCCGGCACCACGAACCTCCGGTACCGCCTGCGCACCTCCTGGAAGGCAGCACTGCGCTGCACTTCCAGGTACACGTCGGCCGCGTCGACAGCCGGGGACCCGCCTTCCGGGCGGGCCGACGCGGCCGTCGGCACAGACCCGCCCGCGCCACCCGACTCGCCCCACCCGGAGGCGAGTGCGTCGTACCAGGGGTCGTCGTACCGCACGCTTCCGGACGCCTCGGCGGGAAGCGAATCATGACCGTCGAGGTGGTCGACCGAACTCTCGGCACCACCCGCGCCTGCGCGGCGGCGACCGTTGTGTGGCTGCATGCCCAAGGATGGACAGAACGGGAAGATCCCTGACTCTTCTTCTCCGCGCGCTTCACCCCATCAGGTGACTCAACCCGCCGGAGGCCGCACGAGCCCCTTCGCGTAGGCATAACGCACCGCCTGCGCACGATCCTTGAGCCCCGTCTTGGCGAACAGGTTGTTGATGTGGGTCTTCACCGTCGCCGTGGAAACGTGCAGCTTGTGGGCGATCTCCTGATTGCTCAGGCCGTCGGCGATCAGCACCAGCACTTCGGTCTCGCGTGCGGTGAGCCCGTCCGGAACCTCGGCGGGAGCACCCTGCTGCGGCTCGGGCTCCGACAGCCGCTCCAGCAGCCGCCGTTGAATGCTCGGCGACAGCCCCGCGTCCCCGGTCAGCACGCTCCGCACGGCCCGCACGATCTCCTCACCCCCCGCGTCCTTGGTGAGGTAGCCACGCGCCCCCGCTCCGAGCGCCGGGAAGAGTGACTCGTCATCCATGTAGGTCGTGAGCACCACGACCTGCGTCCCGGGGTGCTCCGCCCTGATACGGCGGGTCGCCTCGACCCCGTCGCAGCGGGGCATGCGCAGTTCCATCAGCACCACGTCCGGGGCGAGTTCGGCGACGAGCTTCAGGGCTTCGTGCCCGTCCCCCGCGGCCCCGACGACCTCGATCCCGGGCAGCAGCCCCAGCAGCATCACGATGCCTTCACGAACCACGGTCTGGTCGTCCGCCACCACCACCCGCGCGGGCTCCCGCTCCGCCTCCTCCGTCATACGGGCACCTTCAACGTCACCATGCCCCCTCGTCCGGCCCGGCGTCCAGCGAACCGCCCAGCAGCTCGGCACACTCCCGCATGCCCAGAAGACCGTACCCGGCACCGGTCACGCCGAGTTCGCCCGGCGAACCGCCCGAGTCCCGTACGACCAGCGTCACTTCGTGCTCGCCGTACTGGAGCCGCACCTGCGCTTTCGCCCCCGGAGCATGCTTGCGGACGTTTGGTCAAAGCCCCTTGAGCGACCCTTCGTACGGCCTGTGACGCCTCGGCCGGCAGCGGTCTGCGCTCACCCGAAGCGGTGGCCTCGCCGCCCTCGGCCGTAGCCACGAGCTGGGTCAGGAAGCCTCCAGCGGGGTGAGCTCGCCGCGCAGCGCCGACAGCGCCTGCCGGGTCCCGGCGAGTCCGTCGCGGGCCATCCCCCGTGCCGCCACCACCCGCTCGAGGACCTGTTCCTGGTCGGCTCCCTTCTCGATCAGCAACCGGGCCGCCCCCAGGCGCACGAGTTGTGCCGAGAGGCTGTGGGCCAGTACGTCATGGATCTCTCGTGCGATGCGGCCCGCTCCGCGAGCGCCGCCGACTCCGCCTCGGCCGCCCGCGCGGCCCGCTCCTGGGCGAGCAGCCGCTGGGCGTTGCCACGGGCCTCGGCGTCCAGTCGCAGCACGTAACCGGCGAGGGCGAACCCGGCCATGGTGGCCGCGGTGGTCAGCCACGCGTCGTTGTCGACCGCGGCGTACGAGGCGAGGGCCACCAGGGCCATCGGCAGCGCGGCCGCGATGGGCAGCCGCTCCAAGGCGGTGACGGCACATCCGCACCAGATGACGAGGGCGACGCGCCTGAAGTCGGCCGCCTGGGCTCCGATGGCGATGCACGGAAGGCCAGAGCCGGTGCGCGAGGGTGGTCCGGTGGAGGGCCCAGGCGACGAACGCGGCCGGAAGCACGCCCGCCGCGGCCCCGAGTGCTCCCCAGCCGTGCGCCGGACTGCTGGTGAAGACGCCCCAGACAAGCATGCCGAGCACCAGCGCCCGCACGATCCACCCGAGCAGGCGCCGAGGGCCCGATGGCTCCGCGCGCCCGAGTGCCTCCCGCGAGGGCCAGCGTGTCCAGGCGTGCTCCGTCACGCTTGTTCCTTCCACGCGGGCCGGGACATGGGAGCACCGTACGCCGTACGGGACTGGGCAGCCGTGGCCGAAGGCGAAGCCCAGGCCGGTGGCCCCCCGTCCCCCGGCCCGGGCCCAGCTCAGCGCTACGTGTCGATGCGCGACCGGTCCAGCGTCGCCGCCGAACTGGAGATGAACTCCTTGCGCGGCGCCACGTCATTGCCC
Organism: Streptomyces sp. NPDC002838; assembly: GCF_040295365.1. NCBI lineage: Bacteria > Bacillati > Actinomycetota > Actinomycetes > Kitasatosporales > Streptomycetaceae > Streptomyces > Streptomyces sp. NPDC002838. The sequence continues at coordinate 99,182 of NZ_JBEOVF010000013.1, forward strand.
ATCAGCAGATCGAAGACCTGCTCGGCGGCGTCCAGGTCGGAGAGGTTGATCCGGCGCAGGGTGCGGTGGCGCGGATCCATGGTCGTCTCGGCCAGCTGGTCGGCGTCCATCTCACCGAGACCCTTGTACCGCTGGATGGAGTCCTTGTACCTGATCCCCTTGCTCTGGAACTCCAGGAGCTTGTCGCGCAGCTCGCGGTCCGAGTACGTGTAGACGTACTTGTCCTGGCCCTTCTTCGGCTGCACGATCTCGACGCGGTGCAGCGGCGGCACCGCGGCGAACACCCGGCCGGCCTCGACCATGGGCCGCATGTACCGGTGGAACAGCGTCAGGAGCAGGGTCCGGATGTGGGAGCCGTCCACGTCGGCGTCGGTCATCATGATGATCTTGCCGTAGCGGGCCGCGTCGATGTCGAAGGTACGGCCCGAGCCCGCTCCTATGACCTGGATGATCGCGCCGCACTCGGCGTTCTTGAGCATGTCCGTCACGGACGACTTCTGGACGTTGAGGATCTTGCCCCGGATCGGCAGCAGCGCCTGGAACTCGGAGTTCCGGGCGAGCTTGGCGGTGCCGAGAGCGGAGTCTCCCTCGACGATGAACAGCTCGCTGCGGTCGACGTCGTCGCTGCGGCAGTCGGCGAGCTTGGCGGGCAGCGAGGAGGATTCCAGGGCCGTCTTCCGGCGCTGGGCGTCCTTGTGCTGGCGGGCGGCGATACGGGTGCGAGCCGCCGCGACGGCCTTCTCCATGACGACGCGGGCCTGGGCCGCGGCGTCCCGCTTCGTGGAGGTAAGGAACGCCTTGAGCTCCTTGGAGATCACGGTGTTCACGATGCGGCGGGCCGCCGAGGTACCGAGGACCTCCTTGGTCTGTCCCTCGAACTGCGGCTCGGCGAGGCGGACGGTGACGACCGCGGTGAGGCCCTCCAGGGCGTCGTCCTTGACGATGTCGTCCTCGGCGACGCGCAGCAGCTTCTTGGCGCGCAGCACTTCGTTCATCGTCCTGGCGACGGCCTGCTCGAAGCCGGCCACGTGGGTGCCGCCCTTGGGGGTGGCGATGATGTTGACGAACGACTTGAGTGTCGTGTCGTAGCCGGTCCCCCAGCGCAGTGCGACGTCCACGCCGAGCTCACGGGTGACCTCGGTGGGCGTCATCTGGCCGTGGTCGTCCAGGACCGGGACAGTCTCCTTGAAGGTGCCCTGGCCGGAGAAGCGGAGGACGTCGCAGACCGGCTTGTCGCTCGCCAGGTACTCGCAGAACTCGCTGATGCCGCCGTCGAAGCGGAAGGACTCCTCCCCCTTGCTGCCGCCCTCGCCGAGGCCGTACTCGTCACGGACGACGATGGTCAGCCCCGGGACCAGGAACGCGGTCTGGCGAGCGCGCTGGTGCAGGTCCCCCAGGGAGAGCTTGGCGTCCTTGAGGAAGATCTGCCGGTCGGCCCAGTACCGCACGCGCGTGCCGGTGCGGGTCTTGGGGATCTTCTTGGCCTTGCGCAGGCCGCCCTTGGCCTCGAACTTGGTGTCCGGGCCCACGGCGGCGAAAGCGCCGGGAACGCCTCGCCGGAAGCTGATGGCGTGAGTGTGCCCGCTGCGGTCCACCTCGATGTCGAGGCGGGCGGACAGGGCGTTCACCACCGAGGCTCCGACGCCGTGCAGGCCGCCGGAGGCCGCGTACGAGCCGCCGCCGAACTTGCCGCCGGCGTGCAGCTTGGTCATGACGACCTCGACGCCGGACAGGCCGGTCTTGGGCTCGACGTCGACCGGGATGCCCCGGCCGTTGTCCCGGACCTCCACCGAGCCGTCGTCGTGGAGGATCACCTCGATGTGGTCGCAGTACCCGCCGAGGGCCTCATCGACGGAGTTGTCGATGATCTCCCACAGGCAGTGCATCAGACCTCGGCTGTCGGTCGAGCCGATATACATACCCGGGCGCTTGCGCACGGCCTCGAGCCCCTCGAGGACGAGCAGGTGCCGCGCGGTGTAGTTGGAACCGTCCCGGTCTGCTCCTGCCAGCAGCGCTGTGGACGGCACGGACGTCTCGGCGGTCACGCGGTTCGCTCCTCGCTGAATTTCAGGTGGGGCCCTTCTGGGTAAGGGCGCGGCTTGGGTAGCCGCTCTGAGGGTACCGAGGCCTGGTAGAGCCGTTGTAACGCCACCCTCCGTCTGAGCTCAGACTAGTCCAGGGTCGCATACACGTTCGATCCCTCGATGGAGTGAAGTACACATCACGTTCCCTTCCAGGCATGAACCATTTAGGCTCCGGGCACGTCCTCATGAACAACCGGCAAGCCAGCCGGGGAGGGCATGACAATGACCGACAGCGCGAACCCGTAAGACACACAGACACGCAATACGGCACATTCGCCGCCAACCGGCAGCAGACAGCCGCCTCGGAGAGATTTTTTTCCAGGAAAAGCCACGAGCGGGAACGTTTTCGGGCTGGTTGGATGTTGACCCTGGTACGACAGCTCGTCGAGCTAGAGAAGAGGCGACGTGACTACTGTTCTGACCCCCGCGAGCCCGCTGACGGCCGCTGATCGATGCGACCGCTGCGGCGCCCAGGCATACCTGCGCGTCGTCCTGCTGAGCGGCGGAGAACTGCTCTTCTGCGCCCACCACGGCCGCAAGTTCGAGCCGGAACTCAAGAAGATCGCCGCTGAGATACAGGACGAGACGGAGCGACTGACGTCCGCTCCGGCGAGCACGCCCGAAGAAGAGCGCTGACACTCGCGTCCGACGAGCCAGGCTCCGGCACAGGCCGGCCAAGGGCGGCTTCCCCTGTTCTCAGGGGAAGCCGCCCTTGCTCGTGGCCGCGAAACCCCTCAGCCTCCGTGAGAGACCCTCGTGCGGTCCTCAGGCCGCGCTGTCCCAACCAAGCCTCCGCAGGACGTCGGACACGCGCGTATAGACACCAGGGCTGCCCGCACGACCGCAGCCACTCCCCCAGGACACGAGTCCGATCAGCTTCCCTCGAGCGACCAGCGGCCCTCCGCTGTCCCCCTGGCAGGCGTCACGGCCGCCCTCCTGCTCTCCGGCACACAGCATGGTGTCGGACATGTACGTGCCGTCGCTGCTGCCCGGATACGCCTCCTCGCAGGGGGCATCGGACAGCACGTGCACCTGCGCCCCGCGCAGACCGCGCGCATAGTCACCGGCTCCTGTGACATCACCCCAGCCGTACACCACGGCAGCCGTCCCCGGCGTGTAGGCCGGATCGCCGGCCGTGGCCATCGCGATGACCGAGTTCTGCGGCACGGGCTCGGCGAGGCTGAGCACGGCGAAATCCCCTGAGCTGGTCACACCGTCGTAGGTCGGGTTCACCCAGATGTCCCGTACGGGGATCTCCTGCCCCCGATCCGACAGGAGGTCCGTGCGTCCCGCGATCACCTTGAGGTCGCGGACGCTGTCCGGCGGCACGCCCAGAACGTCCTCCTCCAGGCAGTGCGCCGCGGTGAGCACGGTGGTCCGGCCGACCGCGACACCGCCGCAGAACTGCCCCGCGCGCGTACCCCCGAACCGGTCACGGCTGGACAGCGCCACCGTCCACGGGCTCTCGGACACGTCGACCGGGAAGCCCCCCACGACGATGCCGTCGGCGGACACGGGGGCAGCGGACGCCAAGGGTATGGCCGCCGCCGCGGCCGCCAGGACCAGCGGCCGGGCCAGCACCCGGGCAATGCGACAACGCATGCGTGCTCCTCACTCCGGGGTGATGATCGGACACCCAGAGTCATGCAGAGCACCGTGGCCCGCAGCACGAAGGCCCGGGCCCCTCTCGGGGACCCGGGCCTTCGATGTCGTACGACTGCGACCTAGTCGAGGTAGTCGCGCAGCACCTGCGAACGCGACGGGTGGCGAAGCTTCGACATGGTCTTGGACTCGATCTGGCGGATGCGCTCACGCGTGACGCCGTACACCTTGCCGATCTCGTCGAGGGTCTTCGGCTGACCGTCGGTGAGACCGAAGCGCATGGAGACGACGCCCGCCTCACGCTCGGACAGGGTGTCGAGCACGGAGTGCAGCTGCTCCTGGAGAAGCGTGAAGCTGACCGCGTCGGCCGGGACGACGGCCTCGGAGTCCTCGATGAGGTCACCGAACTCGCTGTCGCCGTCCTCGCCGAGCGGGGTGTGCAGCGAGATCGGCTCACGACCGTACTTCTGGACCTCGATGACCTTCTCAGGGGTCATGTCGAGTTCCTTGGCCAGCTCCTCCGGCGTGGGCTCGCGGCCCAGGTCCTGGAGCATCTGGCGCTGCACGCGCGCAAGCTTGTTGATGACCTCGACCATGTGCACCGGGATACGGATGGTGCGGGCCTGGTCGGCCATCGCGCGGGTGATCGCCTGACGGATCCACCAGGTGGCGTACGTGGAGAACTTGTAGCCCTTGGTGTAGTCGAACTTCTCGACCGCGCGGATCAGACCGAGGTTACCCTCCTGGATGAGGTCCAGGAACAGCATGCCGCGGCCGGTGTAGCGCTTGGCCAGGGAGACCACCAGGCGGAGGTTGGCCTCCAGCAGGTGGTTCTTGGCGCGGCGGCCGTCCTCGGCGATGATCTCCAGCTCGCGCTTGAGCTTCGGCGCCAGCTTGTCGGCGTTGGCCAGCTTGTCCTCGGCGAACAGACCGGCCTCGATGCGCTTGGCGAGCTCGACCTCCTGCTCGGCGTTGAGCAGGGGGACCTTGCCGATCTGCTTGAGGTAGTCCTTGACCGGGTCGGCGGTGGCGCCGGCGGCGGCGACCTGCTGGGCGGGCGCGTCGTCCTCGTCGTCGTCGGAGAGCACGAAACCGGCGCTCTCCGTGCCCTCGGGCTCCTCGCCGGGCTTGGCCTCCTCGAGGACCTCTTCCTCGACCAGCTCGGCGTCGTCCTTCTTCGCGGTCGTCTTCTTGGCCGCCGTCTTCTTGGCGGCGACGGTCTTCTTCGCGGCCGCCTTCTTGGCGGTCGTCTTCTTGGCGGCGGCCTTCTTGGCAGGCGCCTCGTCCTCGACGGCGGGCTCGGCGGCGGGTGCCGCCGGAGTGGCGGTGGCGGTGGCGTTCTTGGTGGTCACCGTCTTCGCCGCGACCGTCTTGGTGGCGGTGCGCTTGGCCGGACTCTTCGCTGCGACGCTCTTTCGGGTGCGCTTGGGCTCCGCGGCACTGACCATCAGCGTCACACCCTCTTCCTCGAGGATCTGGTTGAGGCTGCGCAGTACGTTCTTCCACTGAGTGGCCGGAATCTGGTCAGCTTCGAAGGCCCGACGCACGTCATCGCCGGCGATCTGCCCCTCAGCCTTTCCCCGCTCAATGAGCGCCATGACAGAGACGGACTCGGCGATCTCCGGCGGGAGCGTACGGGATGTGCTGGCCGACACGAACAACCTCTCGGAACGTTGGAAAACGGCTTCCGGCCCCGTCCACGGCGGACAGGAGCCGACCACCGGCCTGGGGGTGGGCCGACGGCGCGGGCGGGGGCCGGGAAGATGCACAGCGCCTTTTGTGGCGTCCGTATTCCCTCCGCGGCTGTCACCTCTTAGGTCATCGCGCTGCTCCCGCAAGCGTTACGCCCAATCTGCGTGGCCCGAGTCACACCCCATAATGGATCAAAAGCGATCAGGCATGGGCAAGAGGGGTCAGCTGCCGTCCCGACCTGGGCGCTCCGGCGGACCAACCACCTCATTGTGCCGTCGGACCCCGCAGGATTCCTGAGAATCCTGCGGGGTCCGACGGGGAGGCGGTTCGCCGACCGAGCGATGCCGCAGGAGGAGGACGGCATCCCCGGCCGCGCCGCCGGCGGAACGCGGTCAGTGCTCGCGCGGCGCGGGCACCCCGCGCTCCACCTCGGGATGGACGGTGAGCAGCTGGCGCATGGCCGCCTCGGCAGCCGCGCCGTCGCCGGCGGCGAGGGCGTCGACGATCCGCCCGTGGTGGGCCAGCGACGTCTCGTTCGGCCGGTCACAGCCCGTGACCGGGCCGCCGGAGACGTGGAGCGCGGCCGAGACGATCCCGGACAGGTGCTCCAGCATGCGGTTGCCCGCGACCTGGATGAGCAGGGAGTGGAACTCGGCGTCGGCGCGGGAGAACGTGAGCGCGTCGCCCTGCCCCATGGCGTGGCCCATGATGCCGACCATGTCGGCGAGCCGCTGCTGGACGTCCCCGCGCCCGTGCCCGGCGGCGAGGCGGGCTGCGAGCGGCTCGATCGTCCAGCGCAGCTCGCTCAGCTCCCGTCGCTGGTCGTCGCGCTGCGGCCCGAAGGCCCGCCACTCGATGATGTCCGGGTCGAGGAGGTTCCAGTCGCTGACGGGGCGCACGCGCGTTCCGACGTTCGGGCGGGCGCTGACCAGGCCCTTGGCCTCCAGGACGCGGAGCGATTCACGGACGACGGTGCGGGAGACCTCGAAGCGCTGGCCGATCTCCTCGGGCACCAGCGGCCGGTCGGCTCCCAGGTCACCGGAGACGATCATCTGGCCAAGCTGCTGGACGAGTTGGCCGTGCAGCCCGCGTCCGCGACTTCCGGCGGCGCGTCGGCCCACGCGGCCCAGCTCCGGGTCCGCGCCCTCCCAGGCAGGGGCTCCGACGCGGTCGGCGGCCGGCGCCTCGGCGTAGGGGTAGCGGTCGAGTTCGCCCGGGCCGGCGAGGCCAGAGTCTGCGGAACGGGCGGTGGTCATCATGGTGTGCGCAAGGGTAGTCACGGATCCTTTGTCGGCGCGGTCTCCAACTCCCTTGAGGTCTTTGGTGAAAAGCACACGAAAGGGTGATCGCTCACCCCATGGCAATTGACGCCTTATCGGAAAGAAATGGGCTTTCCCCGGGAAGTTGCGCGCAGGGCGGGAACGGAAGGGCGTGCGGCGGTCATCGGGCCCTGCTGCGCATGGTCGTGAGCAGGTATGCGCTGAGCAAGGCGGTGAGCGACAACGCCAGCGCGCCGCCCACGGGTTGGACGAGCACACGTGCCACAGCGGACAAATAGCGCTCTCCGCCGAAGGGCCACTGCAGCAGGAGCACCTCGCGCATCCGCGCGGGAAATCCGGCCGCCGTCCGCACGGACGGACCCTCCAAGACCTTTTGTACGAGGGGTACGACGAGGATCGGTACGGCGACCACCGCCGCGAGCCCGGCCGCGGTGGACCGGAAGACGCCCGCGGCCAGCACACCCGCCCAGGCGCACCCGATCACGAGCCCGGTCCAACTGGCACTCAGCGACAACCAGTCGGCGGGAACCTCCGCGAGCTCCCGTCCGTAGACGAGATAGAGCACTTCGGCGTCGCAGCCCACCGTGAGGACGGCCAGCAACAGCGCGGTGGCCGCGGCGACGACGAGTTTCGCGGCAAGCAGCCCAAGCCGACGGGGCACCGTGCCGCGGTCCGCCGCCAGGGCGGGGTGGCGGAACTCGTCTCCGAAGGCGAGCGCCCCGAGCAGTCCCGCGCCGAGCGCCGCGGGCGGCAGCGGAAGCTCCCGCGGCCACGCGGCCAGCAGACGAGGCTGCGGGGTGTGGCCGAAACCGGCCAGAAGTACGGCGGTGAGGGCGGAGGTGACGAGGACGGCGGCACCGGTGACGAACCCGGTGCCGACTCCGGCGGCGCGGCGCAGCTCGTAGCGCAGCGGGCGCAAGGGGCTGGGCGCGGAGCGGACGGAAATGGGGGGCGGGAGGGGGGCGAGCGGATCAGCGGTCTCGAGAGCTTCGACGGAGCGGGCGCGCCGCTGGGCATGAGCGTCTCCCTCGCTCGTGCCCTTGGGCGCGGACGTGGGCGTGCCGGCTTCTCCGGTCGCCTGCGACGGGACGGCTTCCCGCTCCGTGTCGCCCGCCGACTGCGTCCCTTGGCGTGCGCCTGGCGTGTCTGCCCTGTCCGAGGAGAGGGGCTCCGCAACCGGCCCCATGTCTCCGATCTCGTCGGCGAGTTGGTGGACGAGGATGCCGTGCCGGAAGGCCGTCTCGCCGACGTCGGCACATGTACTGCCGTACACGGACAGACGGTTGCCGCCCTCCCGTACGACTTCGACGGAGCGCCGGGTGGTGCGAGCCTCCTTGGTGAGCAGGGCCGCGAGGCGTACCGCGTGCGGGCTGCGGACGGCGACGCGGGGGCGCAACCGGGTGCGGGCGAACTCCGCGACCTCCTGGTCGGCGACGAGTCTGCCCTTCTCCAGCGTGACCACCCGGTCGGCGGCGCGTGCGGCCTCCTTGGGATCGGTCGTGGTGAACAGGACCGTGCCGCCCTGGTCCGCGTGCGCACGAAGCATGCCGTACAGCCACTGGCTTTCGCGGCTGGACAGCCCGTCGGCGGGATCGTCGAGCAGCAGCGTGTGCGGGTCCGGCAGCAGGGCGCAGCCCAGACCGAGGCGGCGGTCCATGCCGCGCGACAAAGTGGCGAGGCGTTCGTCGCGCAGGCTGACGAGGCCGACCACCTCCAGTACCTCGTCGGCACGCCGGACCGGGACACCAGCCGCGGCGCACAGCATGCGCAGATGGCCGCGGACGGTGCGGGCGGGATGCCCCGGCACGTCACCCAGGAGCACGCCGACCTCTCGCGAGGGCTGCGCGATGCGGTGCAAGGGGCGGCCTCTGAAGTAGGTGATGCCCCGGCCCTGTTGAAGTTCGAGCATCAGCCTCAGCGCCGTCGTCTTTCCCGCGCCCTGTGCTCCGAGGAGCACGGTGACACGGCCTGCGTGCGCTTCGAAGGACACGTCGTCGACGGCGGGCGGAAGGTCCTTGCGGGAGTTGCTGGTCAGTCCGAAGGCCTGGATCACCCACAGCAAGATAGCGTGCTATGTCCGGTTTTTCCGGTACCGCAAGGCTCGCATCGCAGCAGTCGAGCGCTGCGGTCGGATCCCTGTTCGTTGTTCGGAGCGCGGGGCGGTTCGCGGTTCGGCCGCGAGTCGTTCGGGCGTCCCCGCGCGTCTTCCGGTGTCACACCTCGGGGCGCAGCATCGGTGGGTTGAGCAGGGTGGCGCCGCCGGCCCTGAAGAGTTGGGCCGGGCGGCCGCCCTGGCGGGTGGTCGTACCACCGGTGGGGACCAGGAAGCCCGGGGTGCCCGTGACCTTGCGGTGGAAGTTGCGCGGGTCGAGCGCCACGCCCCACACCGCCTCGTAGACGCGGCGCAGCTCGCCGACGGTGAACTCGGGCGGGCAGAACGCCGTGGCCAGCGACGAATACTCGATCTTGGAGCGGGCGCGTTCCACGCCGTCCGCCAGGATCTGTGCGTGGTCGAAGGCGAGCGGCGCGACCGGTTCGCCGTCGCGGCCGTAACCGCCCTGCTGCAACAACTCGTCCACGGGTGCCCAGCGTACGTTGCTGGCGTCGCCACCCGCCCGGGGAGCGGGCAGGTCGGGGGCGAGAGCGAGGTGGGCGACGCTGACCACGCGCATCCGGGGATCACGCTTGGGGTCGCCATAGGTCGCGAGCTGTTCCAGGTGGGCACCGTTGTCCTGGGCGGGGACGGCCGGGTCGTGGGCACGCAGTCCGGTCTCCTCGGCCAGCTCACGTGCCGCGGCCTGCGCCAGATCCTCGTCGGCCCGTACAAAGCCCCCGGGCAGCGCCCAGCGCCCCTGGAACGGCGGCTCGCCCCTGCGCACCGCCAGCGCACACAAGGCATGGCGGCGCACGGTCAGCACGACCAGGTCCACGGTCACGGCGAAGGGCGGAAAGGCTGACGGGTCGTAGGGCATGCGGCGATCATAGTCGTCTGCTTGACGATAAACACTCCCTTCGTCGACTGCGTCGGCAGCTGATCCACTTCGCTCCGGCCGGAGTTCACAGCCGGCGGCCCGCCTCCGTTCGGTGCCGTGTCATACGAGGTCAAACTCCCAGTTGGAGCCCGTCGGCCGCCTCCTCGACCATGGCGAGGCCGAGTCGGCTGACCCGCACGGAGAACGGGGTGCCCGCGACCCGCAGCCCGGTCAGGCCGATCTCCCCCAGAGGTGCGCTGCGCATCGGGCGCAGCGTGACCGTCCCGGCCGGGGCGTCGGGGCGGATTCCCGCGAGGGTGGTCAGCAGCAGGACGCCGGCGGCCGCCGCCGTGGCCGAGGGCCGACAGGCCGCCGGATGGGGCAGCGGGGCGCTTCCGTCGGTGCGCTGCTCCCCCGCGTACATCTCGGGGAGCCGGTGGCCGAAGCTCTCGGACGCCGCCAGTACGCCCCGCAGCAGCGAGCTGGCCTCCTTCTCGTACCCCGCGGCGGACAGGCCGGCGACGGCGACCGCCGTCTCCTGGACCCGTACGGCACCGGCGCGGTGGCCGAACGGGTTGTATCCCGCCTCCTTGGCGCCCAGCCCGCGCAGGCCCCACCCGGAGTCCATGGCCGGGCTTCCGAGCAACCTGGCGAGTTGTTCCGTCTGCACCCGGTCGAGCAGCCCGGGTGCCTGCTCGCCCGCGCCCAGCAGCCCGGTGTCGAGCAGATGGACGTCGGTGGCGGCAAGCTGCGGCAAGAGGCGCCCGTCCGGGGCCCGGGCGGCCGCCGGCCGGCCTCCGCAGCGGTCCTCGACCCAGAAGTCCTCGCGGAACGCCGTCCGCAGCTCCCGGGCCCACTGCCGCAGCCCGGTGCCGCCCGGCCTCCCGAACGCGTCGAGCAGGTCGGCGCCGAGCAGCGCGGCCCGGTGGGCATACGCCTGGGTCTCGCAGCGGACGGGTCCGCCGGGCTGCGGGTCGCACAGGTACGGCCCCTCGCCCACGGTCGTCCGCAACCAGGTCAGACACCGCTCGGCCGCCGGCAGCAACTCCTCCGTCTCGTGCTCCGGGAGGCCCCATCGGCGGGCCTCCGCGAGGAGCACGGGGAAGAGCAGGGTTGCCTCCGTGCCGGTACAACCGGGTGGCAGATGCGGCCCCGCGTCCCGTCGGGGACCGGGGATCATGCCGGACCGCGGGCCCGGGCCCTGGACTTGCGTACGAGCGAGGGTGCGCAGTGTGCCCACCGCGAGCCTGGTTCCGAGAACCAGCGTCATCCGGGCCGCGACGAGCGCCTCGGCCGGTGCCATGCCGCAGCGCCAGGGCGCTCCCGCCGCGAGGTGGGTGTCGGCGGGGTGCCCCGGGTCACGCAGCAACAGGGCCTGGAGGTCCTCGATGCCGGTGTGCAACAGCGCCCCGACTCCGGGATGGTCGCCCGTAGCCCGTGCCGACGCCAGGGGGTTCGTCGCCGCACGCCCCACGGCCCGGACGGGTCCCGCGCCGTCCGACCGTACCCGCAGCTCCACGCTCGCCGTGCCGCCTGGAAGCAGTTCGAACTCCCAGCGCAGCAGTCCAGCGGAGGCCAGTGCGTCGGCGGGCGGCGGGTCGGCCGTGACCGACGCGCTTCCCCCGGCGCAAGTCCAGCGCAGGCCGGAGTCGTGGACGCTGGCGGACAGTTCGGGTCCCGCGCGGCCCGACGCGATCGCGCCCAGGTCGGCCAGGTCCGTGGCGAGTGCCACCTCCACCGGCAGGCGCAGCGGGCGGGGGGCCGCGCTGTGCAGCGTGATGCGTTCCGTGCCGTCCGCGTGACGCGTGCGTTCGACCACGACGTCCGGGTCCGGGCCCGAGCCTGGGGAGGCGCGCAGCGTTCCCACGAAGCGGGCTCGGTCCGCCGCGGTCGTCCGGGCCTGCACGGCGACCGGTTCGCGTCCGGCGACGCGGACCTGGCAGCGGGAGAGCACACGTCGACCCGCGCGGTAGAACCCCTCCAAGCCGTGACCTGTCAGCTGCCCCTGCTCCGAGGAGATGGCGAGGCCGGGCAGCGCGACACAGATGAGTGCGGCGTGGACCGGCGGCAGGTCGGCCGAGCTGCGGGACGCCGGGGGCGGGATCGACGGCAGGTGGCCCGGCGAGGCGGATGGCGGCCGACGGGAGAGTTCGGTGACCAGGGACGGGGGACGGTCCTGGGCTGTCGGCGGTGCGGTGCTGGACCGCTGGCCCGTGGGCAGGGCCGGACTCTGCCCCGTGGGCGCGGACGGATGCCGGCCGGGAGGAGTGGGCCGGTCCGGATTCCGCCCCGGAGCCCGGCGGGGGTCGTACTCCATCGTCCGCGCGGTCCGGTCGGCGCCGCTCGTGAGCCTCGGCTCGTACGGTTTCTTCGTGCTCAACATCGGTGTCGGCTTCGTGCTCGGCACCTGTGTCGGCGCGCTGGTGCCTCTCCTCCAGGACAGCGCGGGTCTGTCGAGCGCAGGGCTGTCGTCGTCGGCGGCGGAGGGCGGAGTCGGCTGGTACAAGGGGCGGCTTCCTCTGCGCTCTGTGGGCCTCGGGCGTGGTCGGCGCCGGGTGCGGGACTCCTGAGGGACAAGGGCGGTACGGCGGCACGGCCCGTCCAGACGTTCCGCCACTCAGGTGAACGGGGCGGACCTCTTCGGGGTCACGCCCACGGCCGCGGAAGCCGACCGCAGGGCGGCGGGGCAGAGAGTGCGGCAGCCACATCCGCCGACGGGCCGCCCGACCGCGCTCGATCAAGCCGGACACCCATCGAACAACCTCCCGACCGTGCCGGGTCACGCCCCACCACCCCCGGCCATGCCCGCTTCCCGACGGAACCGACCACGCCTCACACGCGCCTCGCGCATCCCTACGGCACCCGACCACGCTTCACACCCGCCTTCGCATCCCCCAACGGCACGTGACCGCCCGTCCTCGGGCAGGTACTCATGCCTCTCCCTCGGTGGCGTCACCTCCCGGCCGCGCCGCACCCGGGCAGGAACCGCGCCGACGTGCGTCGGCCTTGCTCGAAGGACGTGGCCGCCCGCCTTCCGCCCCCGAGGGGCGAGGACGCGTGCCGCCGGCCCTCGTAGCTCCAGGACGCGTCCCGGCCGCCGGACGGGTACGCGCGTGGGATTCGTCTGCCCCCGACGGTCGTCCTCCCGGTTCCACGGAGCGAGGGCGGCCGTCCGGACCGCCACTTGAACGTGTCCGTCGGCGGCGCCGGGGCGTTTCGGGTGCGGATACCGGATGGTCTCCACCGGCACCGGCACCGGCCTCATCCTGCTGTGTCCGCGCTCCGGCTTCCTGCCGCGTCGACGCCGCTGCTTCCGCCTGCCTCGATGCGGCGGCCTCTGGCTCGTCGACCTCCCGGCCCTCGCCCGCCGGTCCGGCACCCGCCGTCCCCGAACGACCGGCCCGCTGCTCGCGTTCCGCGCGCAGGCAGCGGCGGATCGACTCCGGGTCCAGGCCCTCGTTGCAGGCCTGGTGCAGGAGGCGGGCGAAGAGGTAGTCAGGATCCGCGCCCAGGGCCATGGCGAGAGCCTCTCGGGCCTCGATTTCGTCACCGGACGACCATGCGACCCAGCCGACGAGGGTGAGGGGAGCCGCCGCGTGTTCGCTGTACGGCCCGACGCAACGGCGGGCCAAGGCCCGCCACAGACGCAGAGCCGGGCCGGCCTCGTCGGCCTCCATCCATTCGGCCGCGCGGTCACGGGTCGAGCGGTCCTGCAGGGCGAGGATCAGCGTGGCCGCCTCTTCGTGTTCGAGCAGTTCGTCGTCACTCAGATCCGCCTGGAGGGCGCCGGAGACGGGCGGTGCTTCGGCGAACCGCGTCATGACCCGCCCGGCGAGCTCCATGGCCTCCTCGGCCACGCCCACCCGACCCGAGGCGTCGAGCATCCTGGGGACCTGCGCCATGCTGGTGGTGTCCAGGACGATCTCCTGCTCCAGCGCGGCGGCGGTCTCCCAGGGCAGCAGCCTGGCCCGCAACTCGCGCAGTGTGCCACGCACCTGGAGCCCGGCGTAGGTCGCAGCGGCAGCCAACACGGACGTACCGGGCAGACCCATCGGCAGTCCGTCGGGGGGACAACAGCCCTCGCTCGGGCAACAGTACGACCAGAAGCGGCTGTCGGAGATACAGAGCGCCTCGATCACGGGCACGTCGAGCCGACCGCACTCCGTGCGCAGCAACCCGGCAAGCTGGGCCAGCCGTTGCATGACCTGCTGCCCCGTCTCGCCCTTGGCCGGCTCCTGGCAGACGTAGGCGACGATCTGCTCGGGCTTGGCGCCCCTCCGCTCGCTGCCCGTGATCAAGCCGTGGGCCAACTGTCGGGCCGCGGAGGCCCAGTCGTCCTCGTTCGTCGGAATGCCGAGCCGGGCCCGGCCGCCGAACCGGCCTCGCCCGCCCCGGTCGTGGAGAGCGACCAGGACGATGCTGTCCTCGGGGCGATACCCGAGCAGGTACGGCAGGGCGTCGGCCAGTTCGGCCGGCGTGCGCAGGGTGACCTGGTGCTCGCCTCCGTGGGCGTCGTATGTCACGCGCTCGACGTGCTCGGCGGCGACACCGGGACGTCCGCTTCCAGAGCCGGAGCCATCGTGCGCCTCGTATCCGTCTCGTCCGCCGATGTCGCCGTTCTCGGAGGATCCAGTCGTTTCGCTGTGATTCGTCATGCGCCGACGATCTCGCGGATCACGAAGTTCCGCTTCGGCCTGTGGATAAGTCCGATCAGGGACACGTCAGTATGCCCGGCCCTCGTGCGGCGCACGGACTGGGCAAGTCCGCGGTGTACTTCGTGCCGACCGCTCTGCTCCGCAAGCGTGGAGCGGGGCCGACCATGATCGTCTCCCCGCTGCTCTCGCTCATGCGCAACGCCGGACCGTCGACTGGGAGACATCCAGGCCGAGGTAGCGGGGGAGCTCGTGTCGGTCCCGGCAGCCTGCGGTCGCGTTCCGCCGAGCTCGGTCGCCGCGTCCAGCACTGGCGGACTCTCGGTACGCGACGGGAAACCGGCAAGGAGATCCGGATCTTCGGCCTGCAGGTGTGGACGGCGAGGCGTTACCGGGACACGGTGCTCGATCGTCTGGATGAGTGGTCGCGGCAGGAGGAGTCACGCCGGTGATCGTCGAATCGACTTCCTGGCGCGCGCCCCACCACCACAGAGGCAACGAGTGCGGTCGCACCCACGGGTCGGGGAAGCTCAGCCGGCCGCGGCGAGGACCAACGGGAGAACCTGTTCGCCGCCCGCCTGGCGAAGCAGGCGGGCGGCGACGGCGAGGGTCCACCCGGAGTCGGTGTAGTCGTCCACGAGCAGGACGGGGCCTGCAGAGCGCGCCAGGGCACTGGCCAGCTCCTCAGAGACGGTGAAGGCGCCGGACAGCGCCCTGAGGCGTTGGGCGGAGTTGCTGCGACGTGCCGCGTGCGCACCGCTCGGCCCGGTGTACGTCAGGGTGCCCAGAAGAGGGAGGCGGCCGATGGTCGCAATCCCGTGGGCGAGGGAACCGACCAGCTGCGGGCGGGTCAGGGACGGTACGGCGACGACTCCCACCGGCCGGGCAGAGGCATCCGGGACATTCGCCGCCCAACCGCCCGGAGAGCGCGCCCAGTCGGCGAGGACTGCCACCGCGGCCCGCAGGACCTCGTCCGGGACCGGACCGTCGGGCGCGTTCTCGGCCAGCAGCGGGCGCAGCCGGTTGCCCCAGCCGATGTCCGAGAGCCGCCCCAGAGCACGCCCGGTGGAGCACTGCTCCTTGGCCGGGATACGGCCCTTGAGCTCGATGCCCAGTGCGGGCATCCCCGTCGGCCACATCCGGCGCGGTTCAACCTCCACCCCCGGGCGATCCAGTTCCTTGGCCGCCCCGGTCAACGTCTCCGCCGAAACAGCGGAATCGGCCCAGGCGCCCGCGCAGTTGTCACAACGGCCGCACTCGGTCGCCCCCTCGTCGTCCAGTTGTCGGCGCAGGAACTCCATCCGGCACTGGGAGGTGCTCACGTAATCGCGCATGGCCTGCTGCTCGGCCGCGCGCTGCCGCGCCACCCATGCATAGCGCTCGGCCTCATACACCCAGTCGGCGCCTGTGGCCGTCCAGCCGCCCTTCACCCGCTTGACCGCCCCGTCGACATCCAGCACCTTCAGCATCGTCTCCAGCCGGCTGCGGCGAAGATCCACCGCCGCCTCCAGGGCCGGCACCGACAGCGGCCGTCCCGCACCGGCCAGGGCCGAGAGGGTCTGGCGGACCTGCGCCTCGGGCGGGAAGGCGGTGTCCGCGAAGTAGCGCCAGATGGCCTCGTCCTCCTTGCCCGGCAGCAGCAGCACATCGGCGTGGGCCACACCGCGACCCGCACGCCCCACCTGCTGGTAGTAGGCGATCGGCGAGGACGGCGAGCCCAGGTGCACCACGAATCCCAGGTCCGGCTTGTCGAAGCCCATCCCGAGCGCCGAGGTCGCGACCAGCGCCTTGACCCGGTTCTCCAGCAGGTCGACCTCGGCCTGCAGCCGGTCGGCGTTCTCCGTGCGCCCCGTGTAGGAGGCCACCCGGAAGCCGCGCTGCCGCAGGAAGGCGGTGGCCTCCTCGGCCGCGGCCACCGTCAGCGTGTAGATGATCCCGGAGCCCGGCAGCTCGTCCAGGTGCTCGGCGAGCCAGGCCATGCGGTGCGCGGCGTCCGGCAACTGGACGACACCCAGCCGCAGGCTCTCCCTCTCGAGCGGGCCGCGCAGCACCAGAGCCTCACCGGCACCGGTACCCAACTGCTCGGCCACATCCGCAGTGACCCGCGCGTTGGCGGTCGCGGTGGTGGCGAGCACCGGCACGCCGGGGGCGAGCTCGGCGAGCATCGCCCGCAACCGGCGGTAGTCCGGCCGGAAGTCATGGCCCCAGTCGGAGATGCAGTGCGCCTCGTCTACCACCAGCAGACCGGTCGTGGCCGCGAGCTTGGGCAGCATCTGCTCGCGAAAATCCACAGAATTAAGGCGTTCCGGACTTACGAGGAGAACGTCGGTCTCACCGCGCTCGACCTCCTCGTAAATGGCGTCCCACTCCTCCGGATTGGCCGAGTTGATGGTGCGCGCCCGGATGCCGGCCCGCGCCGCCGACTCGACCTGGTTGCGCATCAGCGCCAGCAACGGCGACACGATCACCGTCGGGCCGGATCCACGACGGCGCAGCAGAGCGGTGGCGACGAAGTACACCGCCGACTTGCCCCAGCCGGTGCGCTGCACCACCAAGGCCCGCCGACGCTCCTCCACCAGAGCCGCCACCGCCTGCCACTGATCCTCCCGCAGCCGGGCGGAACCCCCCGGGTCACCGACGAGCTCAGCGAGGATGACATCGGCTTCGGTGCGGAGCTCCAGATCGTCCATGCCCCCCATGCAACCCGACGGCACCGACAATCGGCCACTTCACCCAGCGTGACAATCAGCTCACAAATGGTCCACCGCTTGCCGACGACATGACGCCCACGCACGGAACAGACCGGCGACGGCGTACGCACGTGTCCTGCTCGAACGTCCCATGCGTCGCCTCCTGACCACCGGGTAGGGATATAAGACATCAACCGTCCGATAAGGGTCGGTAGGCCCAATTGCTCGTTGCCGCAACCAAGTTCGACAGGAAGAATTGAAGTCCGCTCCCCGCACGGCTCACCGTGGTCCGGTAGGGCTCCGCTGCGGTGTGCGCTCCCCCGAATCCGACCCCGCCCGCAGTGTGGGCGCGTAGCCGAAGGGAGGACCGTGACCTTCGGATTCGCTCCGTCCTCCGCGGCGTCGACGTCGTCGCCCGCCGATCTGTCCGCCGCATCCGCCAATCCTCTGTCCCGCATGCTCGAACCCGCGGAGTGGGCCGCCGCCGGAATCCCTCTGCTGCGCAATCCCCGCGAGGTCGTCAGCGGGCTGCACTCACGGCACCGTCCCCAGCCGGCGACCGCGATCGTGGCGGTCCTCGACCCCGACGAGCGGCTGCGGGCGAGCGCCTCGTTCACACGCCGCCCGGCGCCGGCGGACGGCTGGATGTTCCGCAACGTGCTGCTCGCGCAGCTGCGCCGAGTGATCCCGCACGACCTGCGGCGCCGCACACCGGTGCGCACCGCCGTGCTGCTCTACTGCCGCGAGGGCGACGCGCGTTGGACGGAGGAGGACGGCGCATGGATGTGGGGACTGCGTGATGCCTGCACTCTGCACGGGCTGCGCTGCGGGGCGTACATCACACTGACGCGGGACGGCTGGCAGGTCCTGGGCGAGGGTCGCGGCGGACGCCGTCCGAACGCGGATTCCGCGCCGGAGCCTTTCGCCCTGTCCGAGGCCCCGCCCCCGCCTCCGCGCACGGGCGGAGCCGTCTCAGACGTCCTGCGCCGCGCGGCGGCTCGCTGACACCGAGCGTGTTCGAGCGCCGGCCGTGCGCCGCGCCGTTCGCCCGACACCGTCATGCGGTGCGTGACGCACGTCCGAGGTTCTACGACTGACCACACGGCGGCCGAGCGCGCTCCTGGGAACTGCCAAGCCATGCGCACGCACACTGCCACCCCGGCTCCGCGCCCGAAGCGCCGCCGTCTGGACGCGCGCACGCCGGAACGTCCGCCGTGCAGGTGCCGCCACGGCGGCACCTCTCGTCACCCCGGTGTCCCCAGGACGTGCCGGACGCGGCTCAGACGCCGGCGCCGAGCACCGAGTTGATCTGCTGCGGGTCACCGCAGACGATCAACAGGGCACCGGCCCGGGCATGTGCCAACGGCAGGGCGTCGGCGGCAGCCGCGTCGGGACCGCCGTTGACGGCGACCACGACCACGGGACGGGACGCCGCACGGGACGCCACGGCGGCGTCCGCGTAGAAGACGTCGTCGCCCGCGTCGTGCTGCGCCCAGTAGGAGGCTTCGCCGAAGGACAGTTCGTGGGCGGCCCACGGGTGCTGTTCGCCGGTGGTGATCACCAGCACGTCCCCGGGGGCGCGGCCCGAGTCCAACAGCAGGTCGACGGCTTCTTCGGCAGCATCCAGCGCACCCTCGGCGGAGGCCGGGATCAGCTGGATCTGCGGGCTCGCCGCAGCCGGAGCGGGGGCGACAGGGGCGGCCGGGCCCGACGGTTCGGGCTTGGCCACGGCCACGTCACGCGGCGTACGTTGCACCGGCGGCGCGGGCCGCAGAGGGCCGGGGCGACCGGGGCGCGGGTGAGCCGCAGGGCGGGGGCCTGGTACGGGACGGGGGGTCGGCGCGGTACGGCCGCTGGCCGGAGTGGCGCGGGGACCCTGGGCACTCTCGTGAATCTGAGGCTCCTCGGGAATGAGAGGCATGAGCTGATATTTATCAAACGTTGGTACGGCTCGCGTCGGCGGGTGGCACATGAGTGCGAGCGGAATCGTCAGAAATCGAAGCCGAGCTGACCCTCGATCTCCGGAACGCTTCCGTCCGCCCAGCTGCGGGCCTTCTTGAGGTGCCGCCACTGGGGCAGCGCATCAAGATACGCCCACGACAACCGGTGGTACGGGGTGGGTCCCCGCTCCGCCAGTGCGGCCTTGTGCACGGGCGACGGATACCCGGCGTTGGCCGCAAAATCGAAGTCTGCATGGTCGATACCCAGTTCGGCCATCATTTTGTCGCGCTGAACCTTGGCAATCACGGAGGCCGCCGCGACGGCCACGCACGACTGGTCGCCCTTGATCACCGTGCGGACCTTCCAGGGCGTCCCGAGATAGTCGTGCTTCCCGTCGAGGATCACCGCGTCGGGACAGACGGGCAGGGCCTCCAGGGCACGCACCGCCGCGATCCGCAGGGCGGCCGTCATCCCCATCTCGTCGATCTCCTCCGCAGAGGCGTGCCCCAGGGCGTAGGACGTCACCCACGTCCGCAGCGCTTCGGCGAGCGCGGTGCGCCGCTTGACGGTTAGCAGCTTGGAGTCGGTCAGGCCCTCAGGGGGCCGGCGCAGTCCGGTGATCGCCGCGCAGACGGTGACGGGGCCGGCCCAAGCGCCGCGCCCCACCTCGTCGACACCGGCAATGATCTTCGCTCCGGTCGTGGCGCGAAGGGAGCGCTCGACGGTGTGAGTAGGCGGTTCGTACGGCATGGCGCCCTTAGCGTACGCCGACCGGATCACTCTCCGACACCCCGGTTCCCCGAACGGCTGCACGGGCTCCGCCCACCTCGATCACCCCTTGGCAGACCGCAGCAGCGGAAGCATCAACTGGTCGATCATCTCCTCGAGATCCCGATCATCCCATTCGCTCGCGCACAGCTTGGAGCGGTACATCATCATCGCCGGAATGGCGTCCAAGACGTAGCCGTTGGCGGCATCGGGTCGCACCTCTCCCCTCTCGATTCCACGGGTGACGACCTCACGGAGCAGTTTGATGGTCGGCTCGACGACTCCTTCGAAGATCACGCCATGGAAGCGTTCCGCCTGAGCTGGATCGCATTCGTGAATCACCGCGCGGAGCGCGAAACCAGGGCGGGAAAACATCCCCTCACGCGTCCGCCGACACAGCTCGAGCAGGTCTTCGCGCACGCTGCCGAGGTCGGGCGCCTCCTCGATGGGCGGAAGCCCGGCCTGCAGCGCGTCCGCGACGAGGTCCTCCTTGGACGGCCAGCGACGGTAGACCGCAGCCTTGCCCGTCTGGGCGCCCGCCGCGACACCCTCCATCGTGAGGCCGTTCCAGCCGACCGTACTCAGCTGATCCAGAGCGGCATCGAGGATCGCGCGTTCGAGTACGGCGCCACGTCGACGGAGGGAGGCCGGAGCGGGGGCGGCCGTCCAGTGCGAGGTAACCATCTGAGCGTCTCCAGCAAAGGGGGAAGCGGGGATTCCGGGGACAGAGCGCACGCCGGGCGGCAACAACGGGGGACGTATCGACCGGCGACAAGTTGAGTGAACGATTGCGTTCACTACGAGGGACTCACTACCGTTGACGCGACAGTGAACGCAATCGTTCACTAACGCATTTGTGGGGGACCCATAGTGACAACCTCTCAGTTGATTCAGGACCAGAAACCAGGTGCGGCCCGTCGGGAGGGACATCCCGGCATCGCGCTCACCGTCATCGCGGCCTGCCAACTCATGGTGGTACTCGACGCGACGATTGTGAACATCGCCCTCCCGCACATTCAAGACGCGCTCAAGTTCAGCACCACCGACCTCACCTGGGTCGTCAGCTCCTACACGCTCACCTTCGGCGGTCTGCTGCTCCTCGGTGGCCGGGCCGGTGACATCCTCGGCCGCCGCCGGGTCTTCATGGCCGGCATCCTGCTGTTCACCTTCGCCTCGCTGCTCGGCGGACTCGCCCAGGAGCCCTGGCAGTTGCTGGCCGCACGCGTCCTGCAGGGCGTGGGTGGCGCGATCGCGTCGCCCACCTCGCTGGCGCTCATCACCACCACGTTCCCCGAAGGACCGGAACGGAACCGGGCCTTCGGTGTCTTCGCCGCCGTCTCCGCGGGCGGCGGTGCCATCGGTCTGCTCGCGGGCGGCATGCTCACCGAGTGGCTCGACTGGCGGTGGGTGCTCTTCGTCAATGTGCCGATCGGCGTGCTGATAGCCGTGCTCACACCGCTGTACATCAGCGACTCCGAGCGACACTCCGGCCGCTTCGACGTCGCCGGCGCGCTGACCTCGACAGCGGGCATGGCCTCCCTCGTATACGGCTTCATCCGCGCGGCGGACGAGGGGTGGCGGGACAGCCTGACCATCGGATCCTTCGGCGCCGCCGTGGTCCTCCTCCTGGCCTTCGCGTTCATCGAGTCCCGCGCCAAGGAACCGATCACGCCGCTCAGGATGTTCGCCGACCGCAACCGCTCGGGTACGTACGTGATCATGCTGAGCCTCGCCGCGGCGATGTTCGGCATGTTCTTCTACATCGTGCTCTTCGTGCAGAACGTGCTGGGGTACAGCCCGATCAAGGCGGGTCTCGCCTTCCTGCCCGTGACGGTCGTGATCGCCCTGGGCGCGGGCCTGTCGCAGCGGTTCCTGCCGGTCCTCGGTCCGAAACCGTTCATGCTCGTGGGCTCGACGCTCGTGGCGATCGGTCTGGGCTGGCAGGCCCTGATCAGCTCCGACAGCTCGTACGCAGGCGGGGTCCTCGGGCCGATGCTGATGTTCGGTTTCGGCATGGGCCTGAATTTCGTGACGCTGACGCTCACGGCGGTCTCCGGTGTCGCCCAGCACGAGGCGGGCGCGGCGTCCGGTCTGCTCAACACCACGCAGCAGGTGGGCGGTTCGCTCGGCCTGTCCATCCTGACGACGGTGTTCGGTTCGGCCAGCAGGGACGAGGCGGAGAAGCAGATGCCGCAGTTCCTCGCCGACGGTTCGCCGGAGCAGAAGGCGGAATTCGCCCAGACGCATCAGCTGCCCGCCCCCTGGGGGCACGAGGTGCTCGCCCAGGGCATCTCGACGGGCTTCATCGCGGCCGCGGCGATGGCCGTACTCGCCCTGGTCACCGCCTGGTTGGTGATCAAGGTTCGCAAGAGCGACCTGGAGGCCCTCGCCGGCACGGCGGGTCCGGGCCTGGGCTGATTCGGCCCGGCGCCCGATGAGCAGCGGATGGCCGGACCGCGTCCGGGGGACAGAGGGCGAGGACGCCGGTCCGGTCATTCGTGTTCCGGCGACCACGGCCACCACGGCTGCCAGCATCGCCAGACACAGCACGTACTGCATGACCACCTCCTGCGCGCCCTCTTGTGTGTCACCGGTCTGTGCGAACTCATGGATCACACAGCGGACACCATGACAACGGCCGTGCAGTCACGCAGGGTTCCCAGCGCACACGGAGAGTCGCGATCAGTCGGGCGGCAGGGCGGTCAGTCAGGTGTCAGACGGAGTCCGGAACCCACTCCGGCAACGCCTCGGACTGCTCCGCCCACTCAGCGGGAGGGTTCCCCGCCTTCCCGGAGGCGATCACCCCGCCCACGATGGCGCAGGTCGTGTCCACGTCACCGCCGACCTGTGCGGTCGTCCAGAACGCCTGCTCGTAGTCTCCCAAGGCTCTGGCGGCCGACCAGAGCGCGAAGGGCACGGTGTCGTGGGCCGTCGTACGCCGACCGCAGCCCAGTACGGCCGCGACGGTGCCGGCGTCGGCGTAGTCGAGCATGTCCCGGGCTCGCCGCAGTCCCGCGCCGACGGCACTCTTCGGGACGAGTGCGATAACGCCGTCGAGGAGCGCCTGCGGACCGGGCGGTCCGCCGGGAGCCGCGGCCAGCGAGGCGGCCGCGGCGACAGCCATGGCGCCGACGACCGCCTCACGGTGCTGGTGCGTCGGGTACGCCGAGATCTCCGCCTGGTGGATCGCCTGCTCCGGGTCGTCCGCGTACCAGGCGCCCAGTGGTGCGATCCGCATCGCGGCGCCATTGCCCCAGGACCCCTGGCCGTTGAAGAGAGCGGCGGCGAGCTCGCGCCAGTCACCGCCTTCCCGGATCAACCGCAGCAGACGGTTGACAGCGGGGCCATAACCCCGGTCGAAGTCGTGGTGCTCGGCGAAGGAGCGGGCCAGTGCGTCCTGGTCGATGCGCTGGTGGGCGACCAGGACGGCGACCACGGAGCAGGCCATCTCCGTGTCGTCCGTCCACTGCCAGGGGCCAGGCGGCAGCTCGCGGCTCTTCAACAGCGGGTAGTTCACCGGCACGAAGAACTGCGAGCCCAGCGCGTCCCCCACCGCCAGTCCACGCAGGCTGGCCAGGGCACGCTCCAGGCGCCGGCCGGGAGAGGAGTCAGCAGTCATCGCCCTGCCACCCTATCCAGTGATCCCGTACGGTTCCGGATCCCGCCAGCGCTCGAAGGGCCGGTCCATCACATACTTGCCGTCGTCCCCGAGAACGAGCATCCGCATCTCCGCGTTCCCCGGGTTCGACAGCGACTCGAACTCCGCGACCGTCCAGTGGAACCAGCGCATGCAGAACAGGCGCATGGCCAGGCCATGGGTCACCAGCAGCACGTTCGGCGGGTGGTCGGGGGCCTCGAAGCTGCGGTACAGGCTCTCCAGGAAGCCGCCGACCCTGTCGTACACGTCGGCACCGGACTCGCCCTGGGCGAAGCGGTAGAAGAAGTGGCCGTACGCGTCCCGGTAGGACTTCTGAAGCCGGACGTCGTCACAGTCCTGCCAGTTTCCCCAGTCCTGCTCGCGCAGCCGGGGCTCCTCGCGCACTCGTATGAGCTCGGGGTCCAGGTGGAAGGCCCGGAGCGTCTCGTGCGTGCGGCGGTACGGGGAGACGTACACGCTGACCCGCTCGCGGCCGAACACCTCGCGCAGCCGTTTGCCCGTCTCCTCGGCCTGCCGCCAGCCCCGCTCGGTCAGCGCCAGTGCGTGGTCGGGTTCGCGCTCGTACACGGTGTCATCAACATTGCCCGTTGACTCGCCGTGTCGGACAAGGACGATGCGCCGTGGTCGTGCCATGCCAAAACCCTAGATCGAGTGAGGTCCCATAGAGCACTCGTACGGGCTCTATACAGCGTAGGTCACACACTTCCCGCACGGCGTACCACACCAAGGCGCACGATCGAACGGGTCCGGATTTCAAACCGCCGTGCACGGGTCGAGGTCCGGACATCAAACTGTCCAGGTCGGTTCCAGCTCCACGATGTCGCCCGTGAGGGACGCGACGTCCGCTTCCGTCTGGGCACGCAGGGCGAGCCGCTCCACGCGCTCGGTGCGGTACTTGCCGTGTTCGGCGGCCGACCGCCACATCGACAGCACCAGGAACTCGTTTCCCGGCGCCTCGCCGAACAGTCCGCGGATCATGCCGGGTGAGCCGGCCATCGCCGGGTTCCAGACCTTCTCCTGCATCAGCGTGAAGTGCTCGGCACGCTCCTCGTGGACACGGCAGAGGGCGACCCGCACCAGGTCGGCGTCCGTGAACCGCGGTTCGAAGCCGGTCTTCACATCGAAGCGGTAATCGAACAGCTTGGCCTGGATGTCCTTGAAGGTGCCGGACTGGGCCGCCGCCAGCCGGTCGTGGGAGCGAGCCATGAAGGAGTCGTAGAAGGCACGGCTCTCCCAGAAGGCGAAGATGTGCGCCACACCCTGCCGTCCCCTGCTCCAGCCCCCACCCTGTCCCCGAAACCCCGGCTCCCCCAGAAGCCCCGCCCACTTTCGCTGCCCCCGCTCGAACCCCCGGCGGTCCACCACGGTGCAGCGAATCCACTTGACCAGCACCGCGCCATCGTAAGGCCACGGAGCGTGGCGCCGGTCACGCTCGGACGGAGAGCTCGTCCGCAAGCTCCCCCGGACGCGTGGCAGGATGGACAACCTGCCGTGCCTGCCCGGAAGTTCGGGTCGGCGACACAGGGGGAAGGGGAAGTCTGGTGAACGGCCTCAGCAAGGGGATCCGCAAGGTCGAGATCGCCCTCAAGTGGGACCCGAGTCCCGCGGGGCAGCCGCCCAGCGATCTGGACATAGTCGCCGCGACCTACCTGGCGAGCGATCCGTATGGGGATCCCGCCTATGTGGTGCACTTCGACAGCCGCTCCCCCGACGGCACCATCTACCTCAACCGCGACAGCAAGGACGGCAAGGGCTTCGGCTGGGACGAGGTCCTGACGGTGGAACTCGACCGGCTCGACGCCCGCTACGCGCGCGTGGTGGTCGGCGTCGTCATCCAGCAGCGCCCCGGCCGGCGCACCTTCGTCAGTGTGATCAACCCGGCCCTGCGCATACGTGAGGGCTACACCGACCTGGCCGAGGACAATTTCGGCGGCGTGCTCGGAGCGACGGCGGCGACGGTCGCGGAGTTCCTCCGGGAGGAGTCCGGCGTCTGGGACTTCCACCCCGGCATCCACGGTTTCGAGGACGACCCCACGTCCTTCACGGCGATCATGGGCCGCACGCGCCGGGCCTGAGGCGTTCAATACGGCGAGGAGGGGCGTCGGCGCGTGGCCGGCGCCCCTCCTCTTCGGGGACTGCTTCAGGGACTGTCTGTCGAGCGGGGACGCCCCCGACCCGGTGTCAGCTGCAGCCGCTGGTCGAGCCGCAACCTTCGCAGATGTAGCAGGAGCCCGCCCGCTGCATCTTCGTACCGCAGGAGAAGCAGAGCGGGGCATCGGCCTGGATGCCCATTTGCATCTCCACCAGTTCGGCGCTGGTGTGGGCCTGCTGCGGAGCGGGCTTGGCCGCCTCGACCTCGGCCTTCGGAGCGGCGACGGCCTTCAGCTCCTGTGCGCGCGGCGCCGACTGCGCCAGGCCCTCGACGTCGACCTCGTCCTCGGAGGTCTCGTACGAACCCGTCTCCAGGTGGCGCTGGCGCTCCTCGGCGGAGTGGATACCGAGTGCGGAACGCGTCTCGAAAGGAAGGAAGTCGAGCGCCAGGCGGCGGAAGATGTAGTCGACGATCGACTGCGCCATCCGCACGTCCGGGTCGTCCGTCATACCGGCCGGCTCGAAGCGCATGTTCGTGAACTTCGAGACGTACGTCTCCAACGGCACGCCGTACTGCAGGCCCACGGAGACAGCGATGGAGAAGGCGTCCATCATGCCCGCGAGGGTTGACCCCTGCTTGGACATCTTCAGGAAGACCTCGCCCAGGCCGTCGTCCGGGTAGGAGTTGGCGGTCATGTAGCCCTCGGCGCCGCCCACGGTGAAGGACGTCGTGATGCCGGGACGGCCCTTGGGGAGGCGCTTGCGGACCGGGCGGTACTCGACGACCTTCTCGACCTTGGTCTCCGCGACGGGCTCCTCGGCCTTCTCCTTGGTCTTGGCGGAGAGGGGCTGGCCGACCTTGCAGTTGTCGCGGTAGATGGCGAGCGCCTTGACGCCCATCTTCCACGCCTCGAAGTAGACCTCTTCGACGTCCTCGACGGTCGCCGACTCCGGCAGATTGACCGTCTTGGAGAGCGCGCCGGAGATCCACGGCTGGATCGCGGCCATCATGCGGACGTGGCCCATCGCGGAGATGGAGCGCTCGCCCATGGCGCAGTCGAACACCTCGTAGTGCTCGTGCCTGAGGCCGGGGGCGTCGATCACGTTGCCGTGCTCGGCGATGTGGGCGACGATCGCCTCGATCTGCTCCTCCTGGTAGCCCAGGCGGCGCAGGGCCTGCGGGACGGTGCCGTTGACGATCTGCATCGAGCCGCCGCCGACCAGCTTCTTGAACTTGACCAGGGCGAGGTCGGGCTCGAGACCGGTGGTGTCGCAGGACATCGCGAGACCGATGGTGCCGGTCGGGGCGATGACGGACGCCTGGGAGTTACGGAAACCGTTCTTCTCGCCGAGACGCAGCACGTCCTGCCAGGCCTCCGTGGCGGCGGCCCAGATCGGCGTGTCCAGGTCGTCCACGCGGACGGCCTTGGCGTTCTCGTCGGAGTGCTGCTTCATGACGCGCAGGTGCGGCTGGGCGTTGCGGGCGTAGCCGTCGTACGGGCCGACGACCGCCGCGAGTTCGGCGGAGCGCTTGTACGACGTGCCGGTCATCAGGGAGGTGATGGCGCCGGCGAGGGCGCGGCCGCCGTCGGAGTCGTACGCGTGACCGGTCGCCATCAGCAGGGCGCCCAGGTTGGCGTAGCCGATGCCGAGTTGGCGGAACGCGCGCGTGTTCTCGCCGATCTTCTGGGTCGGGAAGTCCGCGAAGCAGATGGAGATGTCCATCGCCGTGATGACGAGCTCGACGACCTTCGCGAAGCGCTCGATCTCGAAGGACTGGTTGCCCTTGCCGTCGTCCTTCAGGAACTTCATCAGGTTCAGCGAGGCGAGGTTGCAGGACGTGTTGTCCAGGTGCATGTACTCGCTGCAGGGGTTCGAGCCGTTGATACGGCCGGACTCCGGGCAGGTGTGCCAGTGGTTGATGGTGTCGTCGTACTGGATGCCGGGGTCGGCGCAGGCCCAGGCGGCCTCGGCCATCTTGCGGAAGAGGGTCTTGGCTTCCACCTCTTCGATGACCTCGCCGGTCATCCGCGCGCGGAGGCCGAACTTGCCGCCCTGCTCGACCGCCTTCATGAACTCGTCGTTCACACGGACCGAGTTGTTGGCGTTCTGGTACTGGACGGACGTGATGTCGTCGCCGCCCAGGTCCATGTCGAAGCCCGCGTCGCGCAGGGCGCGGATCTTCTCCTCTTCCTTCACCTTGGTCTCGATGAAGTTCTCGATGTCGGGGTGGTCGACGTCGAGGATGACCATCTTGGCGGCGCGGCGGGTGGCGCCACCGGACTTGATCGTTCCTGCGGAGGCGTCGGCACCGCGCATGAAGGAGACCGGGCCGGAGGCGTTGCCACCGGAGGAGAGGAGTTCCTTGGAGGAACGGATGCGGGAGAGGTTCAGGCCGGCGCCGGAGCCGCCCTTGAAGATCATGCCCTCTTCCTTGTACCAGTCGAGGATCGACTCCATGGAGTCGTCGACGGACAGGATGAAGCAGGCGGAGACCTGCTGGGGCTGAGCCGTGCCGACGTTGAACCAGACAGGGCTGTTGAAGCTGAAGATCTGGTGCAGGAGGGCGTACGCCAGCTCGTGCTCGAAGATTTCGGCGTCGGCGGGCGAGGCGAAGTACTTGTAGTCCTCGCCGGCCTTCCGGTACGTCTTCACGATGCGGTCGATCAGCTGCTTGAGGCTGATCTCGCGCTGCGGGGTGCCGACGGCACCCCGGAAGTACTTGCTGGTGACGATGTTGACCGCGTTCACCGACCAGAAATCGGGGAACTCGACGCCACGCTGCTCGAAATTGACCGAGCCGTCGCGCCAGTTGGTCATGACGACGTCACGGCGCTCCCAGGCCACCTCGTCGTACGGGTGCACGCCGGGGGTGGTGTTGATGCGCTCGATGCGCAGTCCCTTGGCCGCCTTGGTGCCCTTGGCGCGGGAACTCCGTGCCGGACCGCTCGCCGTCTCTGTCATGCCGCCTCCCTGTACGGGCTAAAACGCCCTGAAGTGCCCCGATGTTCCCGTGGCACGGTGTTCTGTCTGGCGTTGCGGGCACCCTCGCTACTGCCCGCAACAGGTCTTCTCGTCGCCGCCACCCGGCCGGATCCGGAGCCCGAGGCCCCGGTCCGGCCCACAGGTCAGTCGGCGGTGCGTGCGGGCTCAGGGACCTGAGCAGTCCCTCCGGACCCGCTGTCGTCTTCCTGGCTCCCCGCGACAGCGCCGTCGCGGTCCTCGTCGTCCACGGCGGGGGGCCCCGTCTCCCTGAGTTCCGCGATGGCGGCCTCGAAGTCCTCGAGCGAGTCGAACGCCCGGTAGACAGAGGCGAATCGCAGATAGGCGACGAGATCGAGCTCCTGCAACGGGCCGAGTATGGCCAGCCCTACGTCGTGGGTGGTCAGCTCGGCGCTTCCAGTGGCCCGCACAGCCTCCTCGACCCGTTGGCCGAGCTGGGCAAGCGCGTCCTCGGTGACAGGCCGCCCCTGGCATGCCTTGCGCACGCCGTTGATGACCTTGGTACGGCTGAAAGGCTCGGTGACTCCGGACCGCTTCACCACCATGAGCGAGCACGTCTCCACGGTCGTGAAACGACGGGAGCAGTCAGGGCACTGGCGGCGCCTGCGGATCGACGTGCCGTCGTCGGTCGTACGACTGTCGACGACGCGGCTGTCGGGGTGCCTGCAGAAGGGGCAGTGCATGAACTCCCAACCCTCCTCACAGCAGACTCAGTAGCCTCAAAGACCTCTTGGGCCCCAGAAGCAGCCCCAAGCATAGGCGATCGCCGAGGGCCCGAAGACCCGGGGGACCACAACTTCTGGGCCACTGCTGCAATCCAACCACTAGATGTGGGGATTGGCTCATACATACACGCCTTACGCGAGCGTCGCGCCCGTATTGGCAGTGGCCGCGGCCGTACCGCCTCACCGACACTCGGAAGCGCACAGACATACCGCCACGACACATGCGGAGATAGCGTGAGCGCCACAGGGAGGGCGCGTGGGGTTCCCGCACAGATGGGGGCCGGTTCCCGGTTGACGGGATGGCGGATGGCAAACTGGGGCGGCAACCCACGAGGTCGCCACCTCGGCGGCGAAGAGTACAACGATGCACCGCTTTGTCCGCCAGGCGCCGCGTCAGCCATACACCCAGACACATGATCAAGTCAGGCGATTCGCGCTTTTTCACTCGAACGTGTGTTTGGCGCAACCTTTCGAAAGCAACTACCGTTGTCCAGCAGGGAGACCATCGAGAGGGGCCGACGTGACCACCACCGCAGACAGTGCCACCATCACTGCCCAGGACCGCTCCCAGGGCCGACTCGAGCCGGTGCATGCGATGAACGAAGCCACCAATCCCGAGGGACACAAGCGTTCCCTGCCGGGCCGACCTCCAGGCATTCGCGCGGACAGCTCCGGACTCACCGACAGGCAGCGCCGGGTGATCGAGGTGATCAGGGACTCAGTGCAGCGGCGTGGCTACCCGCCGTCGATGAGGGAAATCGGCCAGGCGGTCGGCCTCTCCAGCACGTCCTCGGTCGCACACCAGCTGATGGCACTGGAGCGCAAGGGCTTCCTGCGCCGCGACCCGCACCGCCCGCGCGCGTACGAGGTGCGCGGCTCCGACCAGGCCGCCTCGGCACAGCCCACGGACACCGCCGGAAAGCCCGCCGCGTCGTACGTCCCACTGGTCGGCCGCATTGCCGCCGGTGGCCCGATCCTCGCCGAGGAGTCCGTCGAGGACGTCTTCCCTCTCCCCCGCCAGTTGGTCGGTGACGGTGAGCTGTTCGTCCTCAAGGTCGTCGGTGACTCGATGATCGAGGCCGCCATCTGCGACGGCGACTGGGTCACCGTCCGCCGCCAGCCGGTCGCCGAGAACGGCGACATCGTCGCCGCGATGCTCGACGGCGAGGCCACCGTCAAGCGCTTCAAGCGCGAGGACGGCCACGTCTGGCTCCTCCCGCACAACGCGGCGTACGAGCCGATCCCCGGCGACGACGCGACCATCCTCGGCAAGGTGGTGGCGGTGCTGCGGCGCGTGTGACGGCTGCGGCGGGCGGGCCGGACGGCCCCGTCCCCTGACCGGGCCCCGGGACCCCTGCGCCGGTTCCGGGGTCCTGTGCTGTACGGGACACCATCAGGCGTCCCTGACGCGTACGTTGGCCTGACCGGTGGCGGTCAGGCCAACGCGCTTTTCACGCCTCTGCCTGCTTCGCCACCGCATCGATCGCGGCCAGCGACTTCCGGACCTGGTTACGGTCCGTGGTGTACCAGAAGTCGGGCAGTGACGCCTTCAGATAGCTTCCGTACCTGGCCGTGGCAAGTCGCTGGTCCAGTACGGCGACCACACCGCGGTCTCCTGAAGCCCGCACCAGGCGGCCGGCGCCCTGAGCCATGAGCAGGGCCGCGTGTGTGGCGGCCACCGCCATGAAGCCGTTGCCGCCGGCGTCCTCCACCGCCTTCTGGCGGGCGCTCATCAGCGGGTCGTCCGGCCGCGGGAACGGGATCTTGTCCATGACGACCAGCTGACAGCTCGGACCGGGGACATCGACGCCCTGCCAGAGCGACAACGTGCCGAAGAGACACGTCCCGGGATCGGCCGCGAAGTTCTTGATCAGTTCGCCGAGGGTCTCCTCGCCCTGAAGGAGGATCGGGAACTCGGGGATCCGGGAGCGTAGCTCCTCCGCGGCCAGCTGAGCGGCGCGCATCGAGGAGAACAGGCCCAGCGTGCGGCCGCCGGCCGCCTGGATCAGCTCGGTGAGCTCGTCGAGCATGTCGGCGCGGTCGCCGTCCCGCGCGGGTCGCGACAGGTGCTTCGCGACGTACAGGATGCCCTGCTTGCGGTAGTCGAAGGGCGAGCCGACATCGACGCCCTTCCACTGCGGAACGTCGTCGCCCTCCGTGCCCTCGGGGGCGAGGCCCAGTGAGGCACCGACGCCGTTGAAGTCACCGCCGAGTTTCAGCGTCGCGGACGTCAGGACCACCGAGCGGTCCGCGAAGAGCTTCTCCCTCAGCAGGCCCGAGACGGACATGGGAGCGACACGCAGGGAGGCGCCGAAGCGGTCGTGCCGCTCGTACCAGACGACGTCCCACTCGGAGCCGTTCGTGATCCGCTCCGCCACGTCGTGCACGCTTTCCACGGAGGCCAGCGCCTGCTTGCGGACCGCGTCCTCGTCCTGGACGGATTTGTCGCGGGTCGCGCCGATCGCGGAGATGACCGTACGGCATGCGTCCCGCAGTGACATGAGCGCGTAGCCGAGATCCTCCGGGATCTCCTCGAGACGGCCGGGCAGCGCCAGCTCCATCAACCGCTCGAAGCCCTCGGCTGCGGTCTGGAGCTGGTCGGCGGCCTTCTCGTTGACGAGCTTGGCCGCGCGACGCACCGCGCGATTGACCTGGCCCGGGGTGAGCTCGCCCGTGGCGACTCCGGTCACGCGGGAGACCAGCTCGTGCGCCTCGTCGACGATCAGGACCTCGTGCTGCGGGAGAACGGGGGCGCCATCGATGGCGTCGATGGCGAGCAGTGCGTGATTGGTGACGACGACCTCGGAGAGCTTGGCGCGCTCGCGGGACATCTCGGCGAAGCACTCGGCGCCGTAAGCGCACTTCGAGGCGCCCAGGCACTCCCGCGACGAGACCGACACCTGGGCCCAGGCACGGTCGGACACACCCGGCGTGAGGTCGTCGCGGTCGCCGGTCTCGGTCTCGTCCGCCCAGTCGCGCAGCCGCAGCAGGTCCTGGCCCAGTCTGCTGGTGGGGGCGGCCGCCTCGAACTGGTCGAAGAGGCCCTCTTCCTCGTCCTGCGGGACGCCCTCGTTGAGGCGGTGCAGACACAGGTAGTTCGACCTGCCCTTGAGCATCGCGAACTCCGGGCGGCGGCGCAGCAGCGGGTGCAGCGCATCGACCGTCCGCGGCAGGTCACGCTCCACGAGCTGGCGCTGGAGGGCGAGCGTGGCGGTCGCTACGACGACGCGCTCCCCGTGCGCGAGCGCGGGCACCAGATAGCCGAGCGACTTTCCGGTGCCGGTGCCGGCCTGGACCAGCAGATGGGAGCCGTCGTCGATCGCGTCCGCGACGGCTTGGGCCATGGTCACCTGGCCGGGGCGCTCCGTGCCGCCGACGGCAGTGACGGCAGCATGCAGGAGTTCGGGGAGTGAGGGCTTCGTCATAGCGCGACCACCCTACGGCCCGGCACTGACAAACGGGTGATCAAGGCGGGGACGAGGGGCGGGATCAAGACCGGGTGCTCCTCGGGTGAGTGTCGGATGGGTTCGGTCGAGGGCTGGATGGGCACGTTCGGGTCCGAGGTGGCTCGATTGCGGGCCGGAATCGCTTCGATTCCGGCCGATGCCGGCTCGGTCGCGTCTGAATTCGGACTCGGTTTCGGCAGCGGTCGGGCTCGGTCACGGCGGGGCCGACTCGGCTTGAAAGACATTCGGCGCGAGTGGGAACCGGATCGGCGCGGGCGGTGTACCAAAAGTGATGACGCTGCGACGCGGCGTCACAGGAGATGGCGCAGGGACCGGTCTCGGACCATGAGGGCGGCCCGCTTGGCGGGCAGGTCGACCTCGGCGGAGAAGCGGAAGCCGGCGCCCAGGAAGGCGGCGATGGAGGGAATGTTGCGAAGGTCGGGTTCCGCGACGACGCGGGCACAGGCAGACCGCCTGTCGAGCACGAGATCGGCCACGGCTCTCAGCAGAGCGCTGCCGAGCCCTCGCCCGCGGTCAGCGAGACCTCCGGTGAGGACGTGGATACCGGTGTCGTGGGGTCGAGCAGGGTAGTGGCGGGCCAGCGGATCCAGGTCCGCCCGGTAGATCTCCCAATAGCTCATGGGCGTGCCCTCCAGCATCCCGAGGCACGGGACGCTGCGTCCGTCGGCGGTGAATTGCGCCCGCAGGTGCTCCTCCGTGATGGACGGTGGCCCGGCCAGGTTCCAGAACGCTGCGACGGCGGGGTCGTTCATCCAACGGCTGACCAGCGGTAGGTCCCGCTCGACGCGCACGGGAACGAGGTGGAACACGCCTGCGGGGGTGGTGGTCGGCCCCCAGTCGGCGACGCGGTCGAGCAAGTCGTCTGCTGGGGAGACACCGAAGGCGGGCGGTGCCATGCCGTCGTCTCGGGCCCGTGCTGCGAGGGAGCCAGTCCGCTCGTCCTCGATGAGCGCGAGGAGTTCGTCGGGGAGGCGGAGGTCCAGGGTGTCCTCGTTGTCCTGGCCCAAGCCGACGAGGGTGTCGGTGCGGTTCTCGCCGGCACCGGGGCTCGTGTCGGTACCGATGTCGGCGACGGGGGCGGTGCCTGCGTCGGCACTCGCGTCGGCGGGAGGCACGGCGAGGCTCCTCTCAGGAGGTGGGGTGGGTCATGGTCCTCAGAGATGAAGGGGGTTGGCGATGGTGACGTAGACGGACTGGGTGTCCACCGGGCCGACGAGTTCGTCGAGGCCGTGCAGGCGGGTCAGCAGGTTGGCCTTGCAACGCAGGACGGGAGAGTCGAGCAGACGGGCGGGCAGCGTGGTGGGCAGCTTGGTGGGGCCGGAGGCCACGTCGTCGAGGAAGCGGCGGAAGGCGGCGAGCAACAGCCGTTCGTCGGCCAGGCGCTGGGAGCCGAAGGCGCCGATGAGGCCGAGAACATTGTTGATGGCGAGGTAGTACGCGAACCGCTCGTCGGTGACCTCGTCGGAGACGAAGGTGTCGCTGTGCTCGCCGATGCCGGGGAGCCGGGCGTCGAGTTCCGCGCGCCGGGACTCGCGGAAGTAGTAGCCCTGGTTGTCGCGATAGCGGCCGCCGGCGGGCCAGCCGTCGCTGTCCAGCAGGAGCAGGGTGTTCTGCTGGTGGGCCTCCAGGGCGATTCCCGCCTCCGCGTCCAGCCACAGCACCGGGCGGACGACCTGCTCGAGGTAACGCAGGAACCACTCTGCGGCCACGGCTCCCTGAGGACGGCCGGTCCGGACGACGAGATTTGTGACGAGCTGAGCCAGCCGGGACCGCATGAGTGGTCGGTCTGCGTCCCGACGGCCTGCGGCGTCGCCTGGTCGGGCGTCAGGCCGGGGCGCGACAAGTCCGGCGATGCAGGAGACGTCGTCCGAAGGACTGAAGGGGTTGTGCCGGATCATCACGTCGAGTCCGGACACCGGGCTGCCGTCCGGCTCGTCGACCGCGATCCAGGCAGGGTCGCGGACAATGTCGAACCCCGGATGGACCGCCTGCCAGTGCTTGGCCAGACCACTGCGCAGCAGCCGGTGGACCTCGACGCCGCGGTGGAGTTCCTTGCGGAGGTTCTCACGACGGGAGTTGGTGATGCGCAGGCCCAGTGACAGCTTGAGCATGGCGGGGGCGCCGGATTGGTGGACGGTACGGACGGAGGAGGTGGGTTGCCACGGCGAACCGTGCGAGCCGAGGTCCTGGAGGAGTCCTGCGTCGAGCAGGGCCGCGGTTTCGGGGCGGTGGCGGACCTCGCGCAGTTGCCACGGGTGCAGTGGCAGGGCTGTGTGGCCGTCGGGCAGCGGCAGTCCGGTGCCGGCGAGGCGTTCGGTGAGTTGGGCGGCAGAGACGGGGCGACCGCGTTCGGTCCAGGCCGAGTCGGTGGCGAGTACGGAGGGGGCGACAGCGATCCAGTGCAGAGGGAAGGAGCCGCACAACTCGGGTGAGTACGAGTGCGCTTCGGCCTCGGAGAGACCCTCGCGGCTCTTCGGGGTGGGGTGCAGAGGGTGCCCGAGGACGAGGGCCTGTTCGGCTGCGAGGAAGAGGTCGGGCGTGTCTGCAGGATGTTTCCGGCGGTCGCTGACGAAGGTGACGGTTCGCCGGACCGAGTCGGCCACGCATGCGACGAGGTCGGCGCCGCCGGCCAGGGCGGGAGCACCAGGCTGTCGGGTGGGAGTGTCGGCTGGGAGGACGCGAATCCCGGCCTCGGGCGGGGCGGCATCGCTCGCGATGGCGAAGGCAGTGATCGAGGAAGCAGCAGTGCCGATCCCGGGGGTGGCGCCGACGGTCGATGAGGGGGGAGAGCCGGTGCCGCGTGTCTCCCGGGCGAGTAGTGCGGCGAGGGTGACGGCGTCGACCGGCGGGGCCTGCTCGGGGGTGTCGGCGAGGTACGGGAGGCCGAATCGGTGCCAGCCCGTCGGGGACCAGTAGTGGACCGGGGCGAGCAGGGCCGTGCCGCTGACGGTGAGGGGGATGCGGAGGATGCCGGTGTCGGGGGCGGGGAGGTTGGCTTCGCGCGCCCAGCAGCGCAGCAGGTTCTCCACGGCCGCGGCCTCGGCCGCCGTATGGGGGTCGGGATGCTCCAGGAGATCGGCGGTGGTGCGGTGCAGCCGCTCGGCTTCGGGGGACCTCCGCGGTGCTCGCCGCGCCGCGGTCTCTCCGCCCGGCCCCGAGGCCGCCACCCGTGGTCGGACGGCGCGTGTCGTGGCTGACGCGGGTGTTGGTTGCCGGGAGGTCTGCTCTCCGGAGGGAGATCGGCCGTCCGGGTGGGCACGGCCGTCGGGTGCGGGGGTGGTGTTCAAGGCTCTGTTCCTCGGAGTGGTTCTGGCTCGCGCGGCCGGAGCTGGTCGGCGTCGTAGTGCAGCGAGTCGTGGGGGGGGCTGGGGCGTTCAGGAAGTCGAGCGGTTCGACTGGAGGTGAGTCGTGTTCGAGGACAGGTCGGTCGGTACAGGGCGGAAAGGCAGTGCTGGGGCCGGCGTAGGAACGCGCGGGGGCGCGGCCGCTGGGCTACCCCGCCCGCTCGGCGCGGACACCGTGCCGGCTGGTCCGGTCGCACTGCTGGTGCGTCTCCTCGCCGCGTGCATGGCGCTGGGCCACCGCCTTCACCGCGTCGGCCAGTCGGTCCAGCACTGCGGCCGCTTGTTCGTCGGTGATCGTCAATGGCGGCAGCAGACGTACGACGCTCGCGTGCCGGCCTCCGAGTTCGACGATGAGGCCGCGTCGCAGGCATTCCCGCTGGACGGCGGCCGCGAGTTCGGGGGCAGGAGGCCGAGGCCCGGGAGCGAGGCCCAGCCCCGCCGCCTGCCCCCTGATGTCTTCGACTGGGCCGAGGCTTCCCGAAGCTCCGGCGCCGGCGGCTCCGCGGCGGCCGGGGTCTGTGTCGGCGTCGGTGCCGACAGGCCCAAGGCCAAAGGCTCCCGCCCCGCCCCCAACAGGCTCAGAACCCCCCTCAGGGTCCACGAACTCCACGCCGATCATCAGGCCCCTGCCCCGTACGTCACCGATGACGGGGAACTCCCGGGCAAGTTCGCGCAGTTGGACGAGCATGCGGGAGCCGAGCGTCGCCGCTCGCTCCGCGAGGCGGTTTTCGCGGACGTAGGACAGGGTCGCCGTGCCTGCGGCCATGGCGAGCTGGTTGCCGCGGAACGTGCCTGTGCGGGCGCCGGGTTCCCCGATGTCGAGGTCGTCGCGGTAGACCACGACGGCCAGAGGCAGGCTGCCCCCGATGGCCTTGGAGAGGACCATCACGTCGGGGGCGATCCCGCTGTGGTCCGCCGCCCAGAAGGCGCCCGTGCGTCCGACGCCCGTCTGGGCCTCGTCGGCGATCAGCGGAATGGACCGGGCGGCCGTGATCTCGCGCATGCGCCTCATCCACGCGTCAGGAGCGGGAATCACCCCGCCCTCGCCCTGGACGGGTTCGAGGATCATCCCGGCGGGCAGGGGGAACCCCGACTCGCGGTCGTCGAGGACGGACTCGGTCCAGCGGGCGGCGAGTTCGGCGCCGCGTGCGCCGCCGACGCCGAACGGGCAGCGGTAGTCCTGCGGATAGGGCAGGCGCGCGACCCGCATGTCGCAGGCGAGGCCCGATGCTTCGAGTGCGATGTCGGTCATCCCGTGGTGGGCGCCGGTGAAGGCGAGCATGCCCGTGTGCCCGGTCGCGGCCCGCACGAGCTTGAACGCGGCCTCCACCGCGTCCGTACCGCCCGGTCCGCAGAACTGCACCCGCGCGCGGTCGGCGAGTCCGGGCGGCAGGGTCTGGAACAGTTCGGTGATGAAGGCGTCCTTGACGGGGGTCGCCAGGTCGAGGACGCTCAGCGGTGCGCCCGAGTCGAGGACCTTGCGGATCGCCTCCAGGACCACGGGGTGGTTGTGGCCGAGGGCCAAGGTCCCCGCGCCCGAGAGGCAGTCCAGGTAACGGCGGCCGTCCGCGCCCTCGATGGTCAGTCCGCGCGCCCGCACCGGCACGATCGGCAGGGCGCGCGCGTAGGTGCGTGCCGCCGACTCGCGCGCCGACTGGCGCCGCAGGATCCCCTCGTGCGAGAAGCGCGCCCCCGCAGCATCACGTACTGCGGACAGCTCCGCGTGACCGGACAGCTCCGCGGCCCGGTGCGTCCTGGCATCCAGATGCACTCCCGCGGCCGGACACGTCCCTGCGCCTTCGGATGCCCCCAGGGACTCGCGCACCTCCGCCGGCCCTCGCACCCCCGCCGACTCGGAACTTCCCCCGGACACAGTCTCGGTCACGTGTCTCGCCGTCCTCTCCCTGTCCAGGGGCAAGCAATCCCTCGCGCCCTCGCGCCCGACGCGCCCCCCACCCCGACATACGCACCCCAGCGAGCGATCACTCGAAAACCCGGGGGAATTAGGCACGGGGACCCGACCGACCGTCACCGGCGGCAGGCCAAGCCCCCGCCGTTGCCCGCACCGCTCCCCCACCGCTACCAACCCCGGACCACTCACCGGGTTACGGGTTGCCTCAAGATCCTTGCCGTGACGGAACCGTTGCCGTTCCATCGGTAGTCCCCCACAGCGAGCGCATAGTGTGTGATGCCGTTCCCACGCGCCGTGATGTCGGCGCGAGTTCAGTCCGACCACGCGTGGGAGCACGGCACAGCGCTCAGCTCGTTCACACCAGGGGGAGTCAGACCATGCGATCCATACGGCCGTCGTTCACCGCTCGTCGGGGGAGGAACGCGCGCCGCGGAACCTCCCCCGTGCTGGCCGCCGTCGCCCTCGCCTCGGCGCTCGCGCTCACCGCCACCGCCTGCGACTCGGGCGATGCCGAGGCCGGTGGCGAGGTCACCCCCTCCGCCTCGTCCGGGGGCGACGGCAAGATCACGATCCCGGACGACATCAGGGACAAGCTCAAAGAGCACGGGATCGACATCGACAAGTGGAAGAACGGCGCCTGGAAGAACTGGGACAAGGACGACTGGCTGCGCGAGGCCGACGAGTACATCAACCCCATCATCGAGGGGCTGTGGGACCCGGACCGGATGCGGGGCGCCGAGGACCCGGACAACGCCGTCGACGACAGCGACCTCTCCGGTGACCAGGGCGTGACCGACCCGGAGCCCGCCCCGGTGGACGCGAACGCCGTTGCGCCTACGTACCACGCCAACGCCGCCGAAGCGGGCAAGGTGTTCTTCGACTCCCCGGAGGGCACGATGGTCTGCTCGGCGACAGTCGTGCAGGACCCGGCCCATCCCGGCAAGTCCAACCTGGTGTGGACGGCGGGCCACTGCGTACACGCCGGCAAGAACGGCGGGTGGTACCGCAACATCGCGTTCGTGCCGTCGTACAACAACGAGGGAATGACGGCGGCACAGTTGGAGAGCGCCGCCAAGGAGAAGGTCACTCCGTACGGCGTCTGGTGGGGCGACTGGGCGCAGACCTCGGACCAGTGGATCGAGCAGGGCGGTGCGACGGGCGGTGACGGCGCGTCGTACGACTTCGCCGTCATCCACGTGACGCCGGAGGAGGGCAGCGGCGGCAAGTCGCTGGAGGAGACGGTCGGTTCGGCGCTGCCGGTGGACTTCAAGGCTCCGTCCGTGGCGAAGGTGGAGGGCATCACGGCGACCGGCTACCCGGCCGCGGCGCCTTTCGACGGCCAGACGATGTACCAGTGCCAGGACAAGCCGGGACGGCTGTCGCTCAGCGCCTCGGACCCGACGATGTACCGCATCGGCTGCACCATGACCGGCGGTTCGTCCGGCGGCGGCTGGGTGGCGACGGGCTCGGACGGCAAGCCGGCGCTGGTCTCCAACACCTCGATCGGCCCGGTGACCGCGGGCTGGCTGGCGGGTCCGCGACTGGGTGATGCGGCCAAGGGCGTGTACGACTCGGTGAGCGAGAAGTTCGCGGGGCAGTGACCGGCCGTTGAGGGGGGACGGCGGTGGGGTGTCTCGGAGAAACCTTCACCACCTCGCCGCCGTTCACCCGCAACTCCACGGGCATAGTGGGGTGTCGTCCACAGGGGAGATCACAAGGGTCTCTGCGCAGGACAGCCGCATGACAAGTACATGACATTTGCACAACGGGGGTTCCCGCACCATGCGTTCCACACGTACGCCCGCCGCGCCACGGCACGGGCGACGCGCCCTCCTCGCCGCCACCGGGCTGCTCGCGGCCCTGGCGCTGACCGCGACCGCCTGCGGCGGCTCCGGCGGCTCCGGCGGGGACACCGCCGGCGAGCCCGGCGCCGCTGCCTCCCAGGCGATCGACCAGGGCAAGGTCCGGATTCCGGCAGGCATCGCCGACAAGCTCAAGGAGCACGGCATCGATGTCGATCAGTGGGCGGCCGGTGGCTGGAAGGACTGGGACAAGGACAAGTGGCTCAGTGAGGCCAAGGACTTCGTCAACCCGGTGATCGAGGGCCTGTGGAAGCCCGAGCGGATGAAGTCGGCGAAGGAGGCCAACAAGACCGTCTCGACGAAGGACGCCGCCGCCGACCAGGGCGTCAGCGACCCGGATCCGGCGCCGGTCGAGGCCACGGCCGAGAAGACGCCGTACCACCAGAACGCGGCCCCGGTCGGCAAGGTCTTCTTCGACTCCCCCGAGGGCCCGGCCGTCTGCTCCGGCACGGTCATCAAGGATGTGAACCACCCGGGCAGGTCCAACCTGGTGTGGACGGCCGGCCACTGTGTGCACGCCGGCGGCAGCGGTGGCTGGTACCGCAACCTCGTCTTCGTCCCGGCCTACAACGACCTCGCCAAGTCCGAGGCGGCGCTGACCGACGCGAACCCGTCGGAGATCGCCCCGTACGGCAGCTGGTGGGCGGACTGGGCCTCGACCTCGAACGAGTGGATCCAGGGCGGCTCGGAGACGGGCGGCGCGGGTGCCGCGTACGACTACGCCGTGCTGCATGTGAAGCCCGAGTCCGGCTCCAAGTCGCTGGAAGAGACGGTCGGAGCGGCGCTGGACGTGGACTTCTCCGCCCCGTCCGCCACCGAGGTCGGCTCGATGGGCGCCTGGGGCTACCCGGCCGCGCCGCCCTACAACGGCCTGAAGATGTTCAAGTGCCTCGACCGGCCCGGCCGGTTCTCGCTCAGCCCGGCCCTTCCGACGATGTACCGCATCGGCTGCACCATGACCGGCGGTTCGTCGGGCGGCGGCTGGTTCCGGGTGGTGGACGGGGAGACCAAGCTGGTCTCCAACACGTCGATCGGTCCGACCGACAACACCTGGCTGGCGGGCCCGCAGCTGGGCCAGGAGGCCCAGGCGCTCTACGAGAACATGAGCAAGACGTACGGCGGGCAGTGACAGGCACACGCTGAAGGCCCGCCCCTGCGACGAACAGGGGCGGGCCTTCAGCCTTGGTTACGACAGCTACGCGACCGGCGCCGGAACATACGGCGCGAGGTCCGCCGCCAGTTCCTCGTGCACCCGCGCCTTGAGCAGGGTGCCCTCCGGGGTGTGCTCCGCGGAGATCACCTCGCCCTCGTCGTGGGCACGGGCGACCAGCTTGCCGTGGGTGTACGGCACGAGTGCCTCGATCTCGACCGACGGCCTGGGCAGCTCGTTGTCGAGGAGCGCGAGCAGCTCCGCGATGCCCTGGCCGCTGCGGGCCGAGACCGCGATGGAGCGCTTCTCGATCCGCAGCAGACGCTGGAGCACCAGCGGGTCGGCCGCGTCCGCCTTGTTGATCACGACGATCTCGGGCACGGCGGTGGCGCCGACGTCCCTGATCACCTCGCGCACGGCGGCCAGCTGCTCCTCCGGGTTCGGGTGCGAGCCGTCCACCACGTGCAGGATCAGGTCGGACTCGCCGACCTCTTCCATGGTGGAGCGGAACGCCTCGACCAGGTGGTGCGGCAGGTGTCGTACAAAGCCGACCGTGTCGGCCAGCGTGTACAGCCGTCCGCTCGGGGTCTCGGCCCGGCGCACGGTCGGGTCGAGGGTCGCGAACAGGGCGTTCTCCACCAGCACGCCCGCGCCCGTGAGGCGGTTGAGCAGGGATGACTTGCCGGCGTTGGTGTAACCCGCGATGGCGACGGACGGCACCTTGTGGCGCTTGCGCTCCTGGCGCTTGATTTCGCGGCTCGTCTTCAGGTCCGCGATCTCCCGGCGCATCTTCGCCATCTTCTCGCGGATCCGACGCCGGTCCGTCTCGATCTTGGTCTCACCGGGACCACGGGTGGCGAGGCCGCCGCCCTTGCCGCCGCCCATCTGCCGGGACAGCGACTGACCCCAGCCGCGCAGCCTCGGCAGCATGTACTGCATCTGCGCGAGCGCGACCTGCGCTTTGCCCTCTCGGGACTTGGCGTGCTGGGCGAAGATGTCGAGGATCAGGGCCGTACGGTCGATGACCTTGACCTTGACGACGTCTTCGAGGTGGATGAGCTGGCCCGGGCTGAGCTCACCGTCGCAGATGACGGTGTCCGCGCCCGATTCGAGGACGATGTCCCGCAGCTCGTCGGCCTTGCCGGAGCCGATGTAGGTGGCCGCGTCGGGCTTGTCTCGGCGCTGGATCACGCCGTCGAGCACGAGCGCGCCCGCGGTCTCGGCGAGGGCGGCGAGCTCCGCGAGGGAGTTGTCCGCGTCCTGCGCGGTCCCCGAGGTCCAGACGCCGACGAGCACGACCCGCTCCAGGCGGAGCTGGCGGTACTCGACCTCGGTGACGTCCTCGAGCTCGGTGGAGAGGCCCGCGACACGGCGCAGAGCCGCGCGCTCGGAGCGGTCGAACTGCTCGCCGTCCCGCTCTCCGTCGATCTCGTGGCTCCAGGCGACGTCCTCTTCCATCAGGGCATCGGCCCGAAGATTTTCGGGGTAGGCATGCGCGAGGCGCTCAGTGTCCTGGGAAGGGGATGAAGAGGAGGTCATTGGATCCTTACGTCGTTTGGGGATTCCGATGGCGGCGACAGAGCGGAAGCGGAGCTTCTGAACTGGTCCGTCACTGCTCACAACGCACGAGTCCCCCGGGGGATTCCCGTGTCCCGTGCCGCGCCGACCTGAAGATGGTCGCACGGCACGGCCCGTCTCGTCACCGTCTTATTCCGTGGTCTCTCACCGGGCGGCGTGGCCCTCTCCGGGGGCTGCCTCGGCCGCCTTGCCCGGTGCCAGCGACCTCCAGTGCGGGTGCCCGGGCATCGGCGGGGTCTTCTCGCCGTACAGCCAGGCCTTGAAGAAGGCGTCCAGGTCGCGTCCGGAGATCTCCTTGGCGAGGGCGACGAAGTCCGCGGTCGTGGCGACACCGTCCCGGTGACGGGTCACCCAGGACCGTTCCAGGCGGTCGAAGGCCAGTCGGCCGATCTCCTGGCGCAGCGCGTACAGGACGAGCGCGGCGCCGTCGTAGACGTTCGGCCGGAAGATGCTGATCTTCTGGCCGGGCCGGGGCGTCTTGGGGGCGGCAGGGGGCCCGCCGGCTTGGCGCCAGCCGTCGGAGGCGGCGTACGCCGCCCTCATCCGCGCTTCCAGGGGCCGATCCGCCTTCTCTTCCGCGTACAGGCCCTCGTACCAGGAGGCGTGCCCCTCGTTCAGCCACAGGTCGGACCAGGTGCGAGGGCTGACGCTGTCGCCGAACCACTGGTGGGCCAGCTCGTGCACCATGATCGACTCGACGTACCACTCGGGGTGGGCGGGGTCGGTGAACAGGTCTCTCTCGAAGAGGGAGAGGGTCTGCGTCTCCAGTTCGAATCCCGTGTCCGCCGCGGCCACGAGCACGCCGTACGTCTCGAACG
This sequence comes from Streptomyces sp. NPDC002838, assembly GCF_040295365.1. Classification (NCBI taxonomy): domain Bacteria; kingdom Bacillati; phylum Actinomycetota; class Actinomycetes; order Kitasatosporales; family Streptomycetaceae; genus Streptomyces; species Streptomyces sp. NPDC002838. The sequence goes on from NZ_JBEOVF010000013.1 coordinate 142,471, forward strand.
GGTACGGCCCGACCTTGCGCTCCATCCAGGCGATCTGGTCGGAGGTCTTCTTCAGCCACGGTTCGAGCTCGGCGCGGTCCTTGGTGGGCACGACGTCCCGTACGGGCAGGCCGTGCGGGCCGGTGCGGCGCAGCACGGTGGAGCGGCCGACGGACACCTGAGCGAGCTCGGTGGCCATGGGGTGCCGGGTCCGGTACGTCCAGGTGGTCGCCCGGCCGGCCCGATCGACGCTGGTGGGCAGGCCGTTGGCGACGGCCGTGTAACCGTCGGGCGCGGTGACCCTGATGGTGTACAGAGCCTTGTCGGAGGGGTGGTCGTTGCACGGGAACACGAGGTGGGCGGCGTCGGCCTGGTTGGCCATGGCGAGGCCGTCCGCGGTCCGTACCCAGCCGCCCTCCCGGCCCTTGGGGGAGACGGGGTCGCTGGTGTGCCGGACGGTGATCCGCATCCAGCTGCCCTTGGGCAGCGGCTTCCCGGGGGTGACGACCAGGTCCTCGCCGGCGCTCGTGAAGGCCGCGGGCTTGCCGTCGACGTTGACCGAGTGGACCTTGCCGTGCGTGAAGTCGAGGTTGACGCGGTTCAGCGAAGTCGTCGTCCAAGCCTTGATGGTGGTAACCGCCTGGAGGGGCTTGCTGTTGGTGCCGGGATAGGTGAAGGAGAGGTCGTACGACGCCACGTCGTACCCGGGGTTGCCCAGGTACGGGAAGAGGCGGTCGCCGACGCCCAGCGGGTCGGCTGGGGCGCTCGCGGCGACGAGGCAGACGGAGACGGCCGAGGCTAGCAGCGAGGCCGCTTTCAAGCGTCGGGGGGTCCTGGTGCGGGGGGTGAGCAGCATGGACCCACGGCTACCAGCGCGCGCGTGCCGGACGGCGACGACGCGCGCCCGGCCCACTCGAACGGGTCGGCGAACAGGCAAACAGACCAGCGAGCGCCTCAGGTACCGGGCGTCTGCGGCTGCGCCCGGCTCACGTCGTACACGCCCGGCACGTTGCGCATGGCCCGCATGAGAGCGGGCAGGAGGGCCGCGTCGGGGAGTTGGAGCGTGTACGTGTGGCGGACGCGCTGCTGGCTCGGAGGTTCGACGATGGCCGAGACGATCTCGGCGCCCTCGAGGGCCATGGCCTCGGTGAGGTCCGCGAGCAGATGGGGACGGCCGAACGATTCGGCGAACAGCGTGACCCGGCACCCGGTGGTGTCGCCCCAGCGCACGCCGACCTCCACACGCCCCGCGCTCCTCATACGCGCCACCGCCGCGCACTCCACGCGGTGGACGGTCACCGCTCCACCGCGGACGGCGAAGCCGATCACCCCGTCGGGCGGTACGGGTGTGCAGCAGCCGGCCAGCCGTACGGTCGCGCCGGGCTGGTCGACGATGGCGTTGGCGCCGGCCGGACGGGTGGCCGGGACGTCGGCGGCGGGCCCGTCGGAGGAGGGCCGGGGGGCCTCGGCCCGTTCCGCTTCCTGCCGGGTGTCGTCGTGCGACGGATGCGTGGCGAGCCACCGCTGGATGGCGATCCGGGCGGCGGGTGTGTGGGCGTGCTCCAGCCACTCCCTGGAGGGCTCGGAGGCGGGGTCCTGGCCCATGAGGAGCTGGACGGTGTCGCCGTCCCCCAGGACCGTGCTCAGGGTCGCCAGGCGGCCGTTGACGCGGGCGCCGATGCAGGCGTGCGCGTCCTCGCCGTACTGCGCGTACGCGGCGTCCACGCAGGTCGCGCCGTCCGGCAGGCCGAGTGTGCCGCCGTCGGGCCGGAAGACGGTGATCTCGCGGTCCTGGGCGAGGTCCTCGCGGAGCGTTGACCAGAAGGTGTCGGGGTCGGGCGCTGCCTCCTGCCAGTCGAGCAGGCGGGAGAGCCAGCCGGGGCGGGTGGGGTCGGCACGCTCGCCGTCAGCGGTGCCGTCGTCGGTCCGCTCCTCCGAAGGAGGAGCGTAGGGATTGCCGAGCGCGACGACACCGGCCTCCGCGACCTTGTGCATCTGGTGGGTGCGGATGAGGACCTCGGCGACCTGACCGTCCTCGCGGGCCACGGCGGTGTGCAGCGACTGGTACAGGTTGAACTTGGGGACGGCGATGAAGTCCTTGAACTCCGAGACGACGGGCGTCATACAGGTGTGCAGTTCGCCCAGCACGCCGTAGCAGTCGGCGTCCTCGTTGACCAGCACGAGCAGGCGGCCGAAGTCGGAACCCCGTAGGCGGCCGCGTTTTCGGGCCACGCGGTGCACGGAGACGAAGTGCCGGGGCCGGATGAGGACTTCGGCCGGGATGTCGGCGTCTCTGAGGACGGTACGCATCCGCTCTGCCATCTCGGCGAGCGGGTCGTCCGCGCGGGAGGCGTTGTCGACGATCAACTCCCGTGTGTACTCGTACTCCTCGGGGTGCAGGATCGCGAAGACCAGGTCTTCCAGTTCGGTCTTGAGGGCCTGGACGCCGAGCCGTTCGGCGAGCGGGATGAGGACGTCCCGGGTCACCTTGGCGATACGCTCCTGCTTCTCGGGGCGCATCACGCCGAGGGTGCGCATGTTGTGCAGCCGGTCGGCGAGTTTGATCGACATCACGCGGACGTCGTTGCCGGTGGCGACGAGCATCTTGCGGAAGGTCTCGGGCTCTGCGGCGGCGCCGTAGTCGACCTTCTCCAGTTTCGTGACGCCGTCGACGAGGAAGCGGACCTCCGCGCCGAACTGCTCGCCCACCTGATCGAGTGTCACGTCCGTGTCCTCGACGGTGTCGTGGAGCAAAGAAGCCGTCAGGGTCGTTGTCTCGGCGCCGAGTTCGGCGAGGATCAGGGTCACCGCGAGGGGGTGTGTGATGTACGGCTCACCGCTCTTGCGCATTTGGCCGCGGTGCGAGGACTCGGCCAGGACGTAGGCGCGGCGCAGCGGTTCCAGGTCGGCGTCGGGGTGGTGGGCGCGGTGGGCCTCGACCACGTGGCCGATGGCGTCGGGCAGCCGGTCGCGGGCGGCGGGGCCGAGCAGCGCGGCCCGGCCCAGGCGGCGCAGGTCGAGCCGGGCACGGGCCTTCCTGCGGGGTGCTGTCGGCGTCACAGGGCCTGACGTCGCCGGGCCCGATGTCACCACCGGGCCTGGGCTCGCAGGATTTGTGGCCTCCGCACTCATGGGCACCTCCGGCTGCGTGGACCGGCGGACGGGGTGCCCCAGGGCGGACACGGCTCAGGGGATGGCATCGGTCCCCCGTCCGGGCCGGTGCTTGATGCTACCGAGCCCATCACGCGTGCCTGACCGCCTCTCGCCGAGCGTGAAACGGATCACCCATTCGAGCGAGGGCTTGTGGGTTTACGCTTTCGGGCCATGTGACCTGCGGTCGGTCATCGAACAGCGTTTTCCAGCCACTCCGCATCGATCTCCCCCTCGGCGACGATCACCGCGGGGCCGGTCATCTCGATCTCGCCGTCGGGCCGCTCGGTGATCACCAGGGTGCCGCCGGGCACGTCGACGGTGTACGTCGCCCGGGCACCGGTGACGGCCGGATCGGCGCCGTCCCGGCGGGCGGCGGCCACGGCGACGGCGCACGCGCCCGTGCCGCACGAGCGGGTCTCGCCGACGCCGCGCTCGTGCACGCGCAGGGCTACGTGCCGGGGGCCGCGGTCGACCACGAACTCGACGTTGACCCCCTCCGGGTAGGCGGAGGCAGGGCTGAAGGGCGGCGGGGAGAACAGGTTGCCCGCGTCTGCGAGATCGTCCACGAAGGCCACGGCGTGCGGGTTGCCCATGTTCACGTTCCGCGCGGGCCAGCTGCGCTCGCCGACACTCACGGTGACGTCCCCGTCGGGGAGCAGCGCCCTGCCCATGCCGACGGTGATGTCACCGTCCTTCGCGATGTGCACGGTCTTCACGCCCGCGCGCGTGGCGACCGCGAGGTCGCCCTCACCGGCGTACCCGGCGCGCTGGAGGTAGCGCGCGAACACCCGCACGCCGTTGCCGCACATCTCCACGATCGAGCCGTCGCCGTTGCGGTAGTCCATGAACCACTCCGCCTCGGCCGCCATGTGCTCGGCCTCGTGGTGCGCGGCGGACCGCACCACGTGCAGCAGGCCGTCACCGCCGATGCCCGCGCGGCGGTCGCACAGGGCGGCGACGGCGGCGGAGGGCAGGTCGACGGCGTTCTCGGGGTCCGGGACGATCACGAAGTCGTTCTCGGTGCCGTGGCCCTTGAGGAAGGCGATCCGCGTGCTCATGCCTCGATCGTACGGTGCCCCTACGACACCGCGGTGCCCACAGGGGGCGTCAGCGCAGCCGGGCCACGCGCCAGACGGCCAGCACCACCACGACGGCCACGACCAGCGCGTACGCGAGGGCGACCCGCCAGTCCGGCCGGCGACCGGAGCCCCGCTGCGGCAGCCCGGGCCACGTGTAACCCACCCGGCGGGCGGCCGTCATGCCCCAGCCGGCCGCGCAGGAGCAGATCAGCAGCCCGAGCATGGCGATCACGGCCCCGCTGTCGCCGAAGTCGAAGGCGAGCGGGAACGCGAACATCAGGGAGCCGACCGCGGCCAGGGACACGATGGGCGCGAGCTGCCAAATGCGCAGTCGGCGCTGCGGACGCAGCTCGACCTCGACCTCCGGCCCGCCCGGGAACATCTCCTCGGGCTCGGGGCCGTCGTCGGTCACACCGCCCTGCGTCTCGTCGGGCCCGTCAGGGCTCAGACGGTCGCCGTCCTGCTCCGCTTCACCACTTTCGGCGGTGAGGGGATCGGTGCTTCGTGCGGTGTCGCGAGGGCCGGCCTCCATCGCCACGCGCCCTCCCAACTCGGACTCCACTTGGTCGATCGAAGCTCGATGATGGCACGACGCCGGAGGCCGGGATGGCGGCCGGAGCGTCCCGATGCCATGACGTGATCAGGCTGTAACCGGTCGTTCGAGCAATGCCAGGGCGAGGTGCGGAAGTTCTGTGAGATCCGCCGCAGCCCCACTCAACCAGTGCACCCGGGGATCGCGCCTGAACCATGAATCCTGACGGCGCGCGAAGCGCTTGGTGGCACGTACGGTCTCGGCCCGCGCCTCCTCGAGGGTGCACTCCCTGCTGAGAGCCGCGAGCACCTGCTGGTAGCCGAGCGCGCGCGACGCCGTACGCCCCTCGCGCAACCCCTGCGCCTCCAGTGCGCGCACTTCGTCCACAAGACCCGCCTCCCACATCCGGTCCACCCGGCGCGCGATGCGCTCGTCGAGCTCGGGGCGGACCACATCGACGCCGATCTGGACGGTGTCGTAGACGGAGTCGTGACCCGGGAGGTTGGCGGTGAAGGGCTTGCCGGTGATCTCGATCACTTCGAGGGCCCGGACGATACGGCGGCCGTTGCTCGGCAGGATGGCGTGCGCGGCCTCGGGGTCGGCGGCCGCCAGACGGGCGTGCAGCGCGCCGGAGCCGCGCAGGGTCAGCTCCTCCTCCAGCCGGGTCCTGACCTCGGGGTCGGTGCCGGGGAACTCCAGGTTGTCGACGGCCCCGCGGACGTACAGGCCGGAGCCGCCGACCAGGATCGGCCAGCGCCCCTCGGCGAGCAGCGCGTCGATCCGCTCCCGCGCGAGCCGCTGGTACTCGGCGACGGACGCCGTGACGGTCACGTCCCAGATGTCCAGCAGGTGGTGCGGGATGCCGGAGCGCTCCTCGGGCGTCAGCTTGGCGGTGCCGATGTCCATCCCTCGGTAGAGCTGCATGGAGTCGGCGTTGACGACCTCGCCGCCGAGACGCTGGGCCAGGAAAACGCCCAGATCGGACTTTCCGGCCGCGGTCGGTCCGACGACGGCGATGACGCGGGGGGCGGGGGGTGCGCTACTCACCGACCCAGTCTCGCAAACCTCGGTCCATGGTCTCGAACGAGTTACGTGACGGTCCGGGGCCGGGGTCGTTGCCAGTTGCGAGGTTTTCCGCCGCCCGCATGCGAGAGGCGGCGGCCCGGGCGGCGCAATCGGACGCACCGGACGACGCGGGATTTCGCCCGCACAAGTAACGTATGGAGTGGATATGGGCGTTTTCGCACGACTTCTCCGGAGGTCGAAGGCCACGGAGGAGGCGTCAACCGCGGAGGCAAAGGCTGACACGCCGACGGCCGAGCCCGCGGTTCAGGAGGCGGCAGAGGCGAAGGGGGCGACCGAGGACGCGGCCGAGGACGCGGTGGAGGCCAAGGCAGCCGAGGCCGACACGGACACCGCCGACGAGGGCGTCGAGATTCCCAAGCAGCAGTCCGCCGACGCGGCGGCCGACAGTGAGGCCGGCGAGAGCGCCCACACGTAGCTGCCCGCCGTGTGGGAAGGTGAACCATGGGTTTCCTGGACAGTTTGAAAGCCAAGCTCGCCCCGGCCAAGGGCAAGGTCTCCGACCTCGCCAAGGAGCACGGGGACAAGATCGATCATGGCCTTGACAAGGCCGCGAAGATCGTCGACGAGAAGACCAAGGGCAAGTACAGCGACAAAATCCAGTCGGGCACGGGCAAGGCAAAGGACGCCATGGACCGCCTCGCGCACAAGGACGGCACGGAACCGGGCGGCACTGACGGCACACCGCCGACCGCACCGCCCCCGCCGCCGACTTCACCCCCGCCGACCTCCTGAACACCGGCACGGCACACCGACGGACGGCCGCGGAGCGCGACGCTCCCGGCCGTCCGCCGTGTGCGCACCCCGAGGCCAGGGGCCTCACGACCAGGCCGCGACCACGTACCCCACGCCGTACGGCGCGTCCTCGTACAGCAGGGCGCCGCTGAGCCCCGCGCCCTCGGCCGCGCCCGCGAGGACCTGCCAAGGAGCCCGGCCGGACGCCTTCAGCTCGTGCGCCAGGTCGGCGTCCAGCGTGCTGAGCGCCGCCACGTCCGCCGCCCCGAGCGCACGCGCGACCTGCGCGTCGAACGGCGCCGCCCGCTCGTCGAGATAGCCGGGCGCCTTGAGCGTCCGGCACGCGCTGGCGTCGCCCATCACCAGCAGCGCCACCCGCTCGGCTCCGGCGGCGATGTCCCTCCCGATGTGAATACACCGCTCGGCATCGAGCGGTTCCCCCACGCCGAGCCCCTCGATCGGGGCTTCCGTCCATCCGGTCCCCTCCAGCAGCCACGCGGCCACGGCGAGCGAGGGCGGAAGCGGGCGTTCGGATGCCGTGCCCCGGTCCACGCCCAGGCGTACGTCGAGGTCCACACCGAATCCCCGGAACGAGCCCCGCGCGCCCTCCGGGTGCGTCCCGCGCCCGCTCTCCTCGGCCGACCCGACGACCACGAGCCGTTCGGGCCGGGCGGCGGCGAGGACGCCGAGCGCTTCCGTGCACGCGGCGCGCGCGGCGTCCAGCTCGGGTGCGGCACCGGCGGCGACCTCGGGCACGAGCAGGGGCGGGCAGGGACAGACTGCAGCGGCGGCAAGCATGATCGGCAGGTTAACCCCGTGGGGCGATCAGACGTCAGCCGACGGGCGGCGCACCGGCCCTCACGCCGCCCGCCCCTCGATGCGCAGGTCAGCGCCCCAGCGGCGACCGGTGGACCGGTGCCGCCCCCGCGCCCGCTGTCAGTCGCAGCCGCAGCCGCTGCCCGTGGCGACCGGCAGGGGCGCCGGAACGCCGATCTTCGGCAGGCCCAGCATCACGCCGGCCGGCTTGGCCGCCTCGGCCGCGTTGCGCTTCTCCCAGGCGTCCCCCGCGCGCGTGCGGCGCACATCGAGGACAGGGCCCTCGGCGAGGAGGTGGTGCGGGGCGGCGTAGGTGATCTCGACCGTCACGACATCGCCGGGGCGCACCTCCTGCTCGGGCTTGGTGAAGTGGACCAGGCGGTTGTCCGGGGCACGGCCGGAGAGGCGATGCGTGGCGCCGTCCTTGCGGCCTTCGCCCTCGGCGACCATCAGTTCGAGGGTGCGGCCGACCTGCTTCTTGTTCTCCTCCCAGGAGATCTCCTCCTGGAGGGCGACGAGGCGCTCGTACCGCGCCTGGACGACCGCCTTGGGGATCTGGTTCTCCATGGTCGCGGCCGGGGTGCCGGGCCGCTTGGAGTACTGGAAGGTGAAGGCCTGCGCGAAGCGCGCCTCGCGCACGACGTGCAGCGTCTGCTCGAAGTCCTCCTCGGTCTCGCCGGGGAAGCCCACGATGATGTCGGTGGTGATCGCCGCGTGCGGGATGGCGGCGCGCACCTTCTCGATGATCCCCAGGTAGCGCTCCTGACGGTAGGAGCGGCGCATCGCCTTCAGGACGGTGTCCGAGCCGGACTGCAGGGGCATGTGCAGCTGCGGCATCACGTTCGGCGTCTCGGCCATGGCCGCGATCACGTCGTCGGTGAAGTCACGCGGGTGCGGGGAGGTGAAGCGCACGCGCTCCAGGCCGTCGATCGTGCCGCAGGCCCGCAGCAGCTTGCTGAAGGCCTCGCGGTCGCCGATGTCGCTGCCGTACGCGTTGACGTTCTGGCCGAGCAGCGTGATCTCACTGACTCCCTCGGCGACCAGGGCCTCGACCTCGGCGAGGATGTCGCCGGGTCGGCGGTCCTTCTCCTTGCCGCGCAGCGCCGGGACGATGCAGAAGGTGCAGGTGTTGTTGCAGCCGACGGAGATCGACACCCAGGCCGCGTACGCGCTCTCGCGCCGTGTCGGCAGGGTGGACGGGAACGCCTCCAGCGACTCGGCGATCTCGACCTGCGCCTCGTCCTGCACACGGGCGCGCTCCAGCAGAACCGGCAGCTTTCCGATGTTGTGCGTCCCGAAGACGACGTCCACCCAGGGCGCCTTCTTCACGATGGTGTCGCGGTCCTTCTGCGCGAGGCAGCCGCCGACCGCGATCTGCATGCCCGGGCGCTTCGCCTTCTGCGGGGCGAGGTGGCCGAGGTTGCCGTACAGCTTGTTGTCGGCGTTCTCGCGGACCGCGCAGGTGTTGAAGACGACGACGTCCGCGTCGCCGTTCGAGCCCTCGGGCGCACGGACGTAACCGGCCTCTTCGAGCAGCCCGGACAATCGCTCGGAGTCGTGGACATTCATCTGACACCCATATGTGCGGATTTCGTAGGTCTTAGATGATCGAACATCCACTGCCGGGCTCCGGTCGCTGCTGCTGGTCATGCGTCAAGAGTAGGCGCTCTCGGGAGACCCTCCTGGACTACGGTCCCGGGCCGGGGAAGCACCGGGCGGAGCACCGTCGGCCGCGTCCCGGTAGCACCCCGTATGGGAGCGGATGTCCCATGGGCGGGTAACCGCATTGCGCAGGGGCGACCGGATGTGCCCGATGCGCCGGGCCGCCGGGAGGCCGGGCCGCCAGGCCGCCAGGAGGCCAGGAGGCCAGGAGGCCAGGAGGCCAGGAGGCCAGGAGGCAGGATGCGACGACGGTGGTACGGCCCTGGGGGCGCGGCCGTGGACGTGTGCGGGGACCAGGCCCGGGTGGTGCTGGAGCACTACACCGTGTTCCTCGCACGCTTCCCCGCCGGATGGAGGGTGACGGCCGCCGGCCCCGGTGCGACCGGGGCGCGGCCGACTCCCGCTCCCTGGGCCTGGGCATGGGCGGCGTCTTCCTGCTGTCTGGCTGACCCAGCCGGTCACCGGCGTCGCCGCGTACAACGAACAGCAACTGCGACAGCTCCAGGCCCTCGACCAGCTGGGCCGACTACCTTTCCTCCGCAAACTTCCGGAACCGCACCCTGCGGAACCGGCAGTCCGAACTCCTCGCCGTCGCCTCCATGGCCGTCCTCTCCATCTGCCTGAGGCGACGCGGATCACCGGAGTCGAAACCCGTCGGCGCACCCCACTCCGCCACCGGCGTCGAAGGCTGAGCCGCAACTGCGCCGACCGACTGTCCGGCGCCCGGTGTCTCCCCTGGCGGGCGCAGGGAATCACCCGGGAGCACTCGCCGAGCGGCGAGGGAGACCCTCCGGTGGTTGAGTGACTCATCGGACAGTCAGACGAGACCAAGGAGCCGTCCATGCGAGTGCGCGATTCCGTCGTCGTGATCACCGGTGCGTCCAGCGGCATCGGACGAGCCACCGCCGTCGCGTTCGCCCGCCGGGGATGCCCCGTAGTGCTGGCCGCACGGCGGGAGGATGCGCTGGAGGCGGTCAGCCAGGAGTGTGAACGCCACCGTGGCGCTCAGGCCCTCGTCGTGCCGACCGACGTCACGGATCCCAAGGCGGTCGAGGACCTGGCCCGGCGCGCGGTGCAGCACTTCGGCCGCATCGACGTGTGGGTCAACGCCGCGGCCGTGACCGTGTTCGGCCCCTTCGCGGAGACCCCCCTGGAGGACTTCCGCAGGGTCATGGACGTCAACGTCATGGGCTACGTGCACGGTTGCCGCGCCGCCCTGCGGGTCATGCGTGAGCAGGGCCGGGGGACGCTGGTGAACGTCTCGTCCGTCGCCGGCGTGGTGAGTCAGCCGTACACCCATGCGTACGGCATGTCCAAGCACGCGATTCGAGCCCTGAGCGCGAGTCTGCGCCAGGAGCTCGAGCTGGAGAAGGTGAAGCACATCCACGTCTGCACGGTGCTGCCGGCCAGCATCGACACCCCGCTGTTCGAACACGCGGCGAACTACACCGGACGCAAGCCCGTGCCGATGCCGCCGGTCTACAGCCCCGAACGTGTCGCCCGGACCGTCGTGGACCTGGTGCGTGTTCCCCGGCGCGAGGTCGTGGTGGGGCCGGTGGGCCGTTCCCTGGTGCTGCAGTCCAGGGTGACGCCGGGACTGACCGAGCGGATGACGGCCCGCCAGGTGGACCGGACCCACCTGTCCCGTAAGGAACCCGCCCCGGCCGGCCACGGAAACCTTCACGTACCGGCGCCCGGGCCGGGCGCGACCCACGGCGGATGGGGCGGACGCCGGCGCACCGCGATGCGCCGACTGAGCGCCGCCACGCTGCTCGCGGGCGCGGCGGCGGGCGTCGCACGACGCGCCCGCGCCCATTGACGGACCGGACGCACACTGCTGGGGAGGCGTGCGCGGGGTACCCGGCAGGCGGCGTACCGAAGCAGGCACGCCTGGGGCCGCCTCCACCAGAAGGGCTCCGCTCATGAACGGCACACACCGTAAGGCACCGAGCGCCCGGACCCCGGTCCAGCAGGCCGCGCTCCTGGTGGGGGTGGTCTTCCTGCTGGTCGGTGTCCTGGGCTTCGTCCCCGGGATCACCACCGACTACGACACGCTGAAGTTCGCCGAGCACGACTCGAACGCCGAATTGCTGGGCGTCTTCCAGGTGTCGGTCCTGCACAACATCGTGCACCTGCTGTTCGGCATCGCCGGAGCAGCCATGGCCGGCTCCGCCTCCGCGGCACGCACGTTCCTCGTCGGCGGCGGCCTCGTCTACCTCGCGCTGTGGATCTACGGCCTGGTCATCGACCGGGACAGCACGGCCAACTTCGTACCGGTCAACACGGCCGACAACTGGCTCCACTTCGCCCTGGGCATCGGCATGATCGCCCTGGGCGTCACGCTCCCCCGGCTGCGCGCGGACGGGGGCAGGGATACACGATGAACACTCGAACGCCGCAGCCGAGGAACGCCTCGACCCGCAACTGCTCGACGACCTTCACGAGCGGGCCCGGCGACAACTGAGCAGGCTCGAGGAGTTGCGTGGTCGCCAGGTCAGGGCCGCGTTCCAGGAAAGCTGACACGGCCGGGGAGGCCGGTTCCCGGAGGGATGAGAACGGCCCGGGGGCCGTGAGCCGCGCCCGGTGGTGGTCCGGTGGGCGTTCGTGCGTGGGCGTGCGTCGTACGTCAGCGTGGGCGAAACCACCGCGGCCGCGGGCCGGGATACGGCGCAGGGAGATCGTCAGGTCGGCTCCGGGACCGCGTACTCCCTGCGGGCCAGGCGCGTCACGAGGATCTCCAGCAGCACGGTGACGATTCCCTCGCCCGCGGTCGCGTGCCGGTGCCGGGACGCCTGATCGGGCACCGAGTTCTCGAGCGCGGCGACGGCCCCGGGCCGTGCATGTGCCGCTCGTCGAAGAACCGCAGCGCGTCCGGCCCGCGTACTGCCGTCTTGGGCCGCCCCAGGACCCGGTCGATCACGGGGGCGGCGAGACATGTCCATGGTCGCGGAGTGCCACTGCTCGCCCGCCGGGCACACGTGGCGCGCGCCCTGGGGTCGGCCCTCGGTGGATTCAGCGCTTCCTGCGCCCCTGGGCCTTTTTCACCTGCTGGGCGAGTTCCTCCTTGCTCATCGAGGACCTGCCCTCGATGCCCAGTTCCCGGGCCTTCTCATACAGTTCCGCCTTGGTCCCGCCGGCGGTGGCCTGCTGACGCTTGGCGCCGGCGGTGGCCTGCTGACGCCTCGCGCCGGCGCCCGCGCCGACGTAGCTCAGGGGCTGACCCGCGAGTTTCCGGGACCGGCGGGTGGCGAACTCCAGGCCCAGTTCGCGCAGCCGGTCGGAGCCGACGGCTTGGCCCAGCGCGGGGAGGATCTCGTTCTCCTCCTCCTCGACGTGGTGCAGGACAGCGCCGACCCACTCGTCCAGAGCGCGGTCGAACGCCTTGCTCTCCCAGTCCATCTCCAGCAGATGCTTGCCGAGGTCCTCGGCCTGATGGTGCTCCTCGGCGGCGTGCTCGGCCTCTTCCTTCTCGCCGGCCTCGCGGGCGACCGCGGGATACACCCGGTCCTCCTCGGCCTCACTGTGCGCCTCCAGCATGGCCACGGCCAGAGGGAGCGCCAGCGGCCGGGAGCTCCTGTCCTTCTGCATCATGTCGAACAGGCGCTTCAGCTCGCGGTGGTCGGTGGTGACCATGGTGATGAGGTCGTCAGCCATGACATAGCCCTCTTTTCGCCTCTTGTCTGCGCATATCGCCTCTCCTTCTTCCCCCACGTGTTTCCGGGGCGGGCGGGCTGATGCGTGAACAGGCGTGAAAGATGAGGCGCCTGGCGAGGGCTGGGCGTGCGGCGCGCGCTTCCCGCCCTCGGCCGTACGGATCAACACCGCTGTGCGGGTAGCCAATGGTCGAGGTACTCGCGCAGTCCTTCCAGGTCTGCTCCGCGAGCGACGTAGCCGAGGTAGCCGTCAGGGCGGACGAGGCCGTGGGCCACGGACGGCCACGGGCTCTCCCTGCCGAGCCGGTGCGTGCTGACCAGATCGCCCCGTCCGCGCATGACTGAGGCGAGTGGTTCATCGCTCCAGAGCGCGGGCGAACCGGACAGGAGCAGGTGCCAACCCGGTCCTGCGGTCCTCGCCTGAAGTCCGCGCGGCAGATCGGGCAGTCGGTCACCCGCTCGCGGACCACGCCTCGGCGGCCGTGGACCTGCGGTCGTGGCGGGGCTGCGCCGATAGTGGATGCCCAGCTCCGACACCGTACGGAAGACGAGCCCGCGCGGTGCGCTCGCACGCAGCGCCAACGGGGCCAGGCGCGGCGCCAGTCGGGTGCGGGCGAAGCGGATGACCGGGTTGCCGCTGGTGGCGATGGTGAAGGCGCGGTCGGTGAAGCGCAGCACGCTGCGGCCGACCGGGGCACGCTCGGCCTCGTATGTCTCCAGCAGTTCCTCCGGCGCCCTGCCGTCGCACACGAGGGCGAGCTTCCAGCCGAGGTTGAGGGCGTCCTGGATGCCGGTGTTCATGCCCTGGGCGCCGGCCGGGCTGTGTATGTGAGCCGCGTCCCCGGCAAGGAAAAAAGGCCCCGAGCGGTAGTGCGCGGCACCGCGGTTGTGGAGCCGGAAGTCGGTCATCCACACCGGGTCCCGCAGCACCAGCCGGTCCGCGGTGTACGCGTCGGCGATCTCCCGCAGGAGCCCCAGCGTCACCTCGCCTTCCGGGGCGCCGGGGGGTCGCATCGCGAGCATCCGCCAAGGGGCCGGCGAGCCGAGCGGGAAGAAGATCAGCACCCCGGAACCGGTCATGTACGTGTGGACGGCGCCGCCTTCGAGTCCGTCGACGTCCAGGTCGGCGAGCAGGAAGGTCTGCGGATAGGCGTAACCCTCGAAACCGATGCCCGCCTGAGCCCGGACCATGCTGTGCGCGCCGTCGCAGCCCACCACGTACCGCGCTTCCACCGTCTCCTTCGTACCGTCGCCACGCCGAAGCCGACAGGACACGGATGAACCCGTCCGCTCCAGCCGGACCAGCTCCGTGCCGCGCTCCACGGCCACGTCCTGCCCCGCCAGATGCGCCGCGAGGACGCTCTCCGTCTCCGCTTGCGACAGGAACAGCAGGAAGGGGTACGCGGTGTCGGCCAGCCCGATGTCGAACAACGGCATCCGCACCACTCGCCCCGGCAGATGCAGCCTCACCCGCATCGCAGGGTTGCCGCGTGCCACCAGCTCGTCCGTCACCCCGAACCCGGCGAGCGCCTCCAGGGTGCGCGGCTGGACAGCCAACGCGCGTGACTCGTGGACCCGGTCGAGGGAGCGGTCGACAATCCGGAAACCGACCTCGTACCTGCGCAGTTGCGCGGCGAGTGCGAGCCCGGTGGGCCCCGCACCGACCACCAGCACGTCCAAAGGTGCCGCCATGAATCCACGGTAGGGCTGCCGAGCCCGCGGTCCACCCCTTCACCCGCACGTCCGTGCCGGACGGCGAGGGCGGTGCACCGGCTTCCGCTCCCCCCCCATGCTGTTGTCCGACTACCACATGGCCCCGAACGAGGGACACAGCCTCATCAGATGGGACCACGCCTGGGCGAAGGCGTACCACCCACGCGCGCGGGAGCGTTGCAAAGGCATGAATCGCACCAAGACCTCCCAGCCGGACCCGCCGATCTACGCCGCCCTCGTCAGGGAGTGGCAGGCCTACGACCGGATGCTCCCCGGCGCGCGGGACGCGCAGTGGACCATCCTCACCTCCGTCAGCCCCGCCATGACCGGGCGGCACCAGGAGTCGGCGCGGGTGCCGCGCCCCGGCCGATGGGAACGGGCCGTCAAGCTGTCCCCGGGCCACCGGGCCGAGCTGGTCACCACGCGCTGAGGCATCGCGCCGGTGAATCGGTTGTGCACGGATACGCCGGTGTCAGCCCGGCCGGCCGGCGCCCGGGACTCGGGACCCGGCGGCGGGCGCCCCGCACATCGGGCACCGTGGTCTCGGGGCGGCCTGCGCGGCGCTTCTGCCGAGCGCCAGTTGCAGGGCCAGTTCCACGGCGGCGGGAACGAACAGCGCCCCGGTGCCGTCCGGTGGGACCAGCCAGCGCAGTCGCCCCGCGGCGCGATGCGGTGCGGGCACCGCGATCCAGGCCCCCTTGCCCGCGTACCGGATGCCCGAGCCGATCCAGCGGCCCGCGGGGTCCGGCGGCAGGAAGAAGGCGACTCTGCGGGACACGGTGTCCGCGAGCGTGGGACCGGGCGCCTGAGGGATGCTCAGCAGAGCGTCCAGGGCCGGCAGGCCCAGGTCCTCCGGCACGCTGAGTACGTCCCAGAACCGCCCGCACGCCAGTACCGCCGCCCCGGTCTCGCCGCTCCACTGCCGTTTGCAGTCCCGTGGATCGGTCGCCGCGGCGGCGAGCCATTCCACGGCCTGCCGCGTGACTGTTCGCAAGGTGTGCCTCCCGGATGTGTAGGCCCGCGCAAGCGGGACGCACTTCCCGAAATGCCGAGACGGCCGGACCCGGCGCGTTCATGCTGGTAGATATTTCTATTTCCCGGAAGGGGTGGCGAACCGTGGCGAATACGTGGACCCGTCTCCGGCCTCCACGGACGTGGCCGGAGCAGCTGCGCGAGGCACGCGCTTCGCTGCGTCGGCTTCTCCTCTTCGAGAGGGACCCGGTCGAGAGGGACCCGCTCGCCTCCCTCGTGGACACCGCACGACGCCTCGACTACGGAGCGGGCCGGTTCCACGGCACGGAGGCGGCGAGACACGGCCGCACGGATCTCACCGACCCCAGAGACCTCCCTCGGCTCAGCGACTTCAGGGACTTCAGGGACTTCAGCGACCTCAGGGATCGATGAGGCCCGCACGGATCGCGTAGCGGGTGAGTTCCAGGCGGTCGCGCATGCCGAGTTTCTGGAGGAGGTTCGCGCGGTGGCGCTCGACCGTCTTGGCGCTGATGAAGAGGAGCTCGCCGATCTCCTTGGAGGTGTGCCCTTCGGCGACGAGCTTGAGGATCTCCTCCTCGCGTTCGGTGATGGCCCGCTCGGGCAGGCCGTCGCCCCGGTGAAGGCGGTCCAGGTACGAGCGGACGAGGGCGCGCTCCGCGCCCGGGTAGATGAACGGCTCGTCGCGCACGGCCGCCCGGCACGCCTCGACGAGGTCGCGGTCGGCGACGGACTTGAGGACGTAGCCGCTCGCGCCGGCCTTGAGGGCCTCGAAGAAGTACTGCTCGTTGTCGTACATCGTGAGGATCAGCAGGTGCAGGCCGGGCAGCCGGCGGGAGAGTTCGCGGGCCGCCTGAAGGCCGGTCATCCGGGGCATGGCGATGTCCAGGACCGCCAGATCGACGGCACGCGCGCGTGCCAGGTCGACCGCTTCCGCCCCGTCGCCGGCCTCGGCCACGACCGTGAGGTCCGGCTCGCCCTCCAGGATGAGCCGCACTCCTCGGCGTACGAGGGTGTGATCGTCGGCGAGCAGGACGCGGATGGGGGGCGTCGTCAGCGGCTGATTCGTCACCGGCTGTGTCGTGATCGGCTGCCGGCTCGTCATCAGCGGCTGCCCCCGGTCGCGGCGGGGACGCGCAGGCGTATGTCCGTGCCCCGGTCGGGGGCGGGTGCGAGGGAGAGCGCGGCGCCTATCAGCAGGACGCGTTCGCGCATGCCGCTGATGCCGGAGCCCTCCGGTGCCCCGCCGAGTCCCCTGCCGTTGTCGCGTACGAGGAGTTCGACGCCCTCGGCGACCGGCCGGAGCCGGACCTCCGCGCGGTCGGCGGCGGCGTGCCGTGCGGTGTTGGTGAGCCCCTCCTGGGCCACTCGGTAGAGCACGAGTTCGGACTCCTCGGTCAGGCGGGGCAGGTCGCCGGAGACGTGATGGCGGACGGTCAGTCCGTCGGTGGTGAACTCGGCGGCGAGGGAGCGCAGGGCGCTGGCCAGGCCGAGTTCTTCCAGTACGCCGGGGCGCAGACGGCGCGCGATACGGCGGATCTCGTCGAGTCCCGCGCGGGTGGCCTCCTGCGCCTGCCTCACCTCCTCGCGCAGTTCCTCGGGCGCCCGGTCGGCGGCGCGCTTGAGCTGGAGGAGGACGGCGGTCAGGGGCTGGCCGACCTCGTCGTGGAGTTCGCGAGCGACGCGGTGGCGTTCGCGCTCCTGGGCGGAGAGCGCGCGGGCCGCACCGGCGGCGCGTTCGGCCTCCAGCCGGTCGAGCATCGTGTTGTCCGGGGATGTCGCCGAAGGCGCGCACACCCTGCTGAGCCCCTTGCGGGACCTGTTCGCCGCCGTGTTCTTCGTCTTCTTCGGGCTGCACACCGACCCGGCCAGCATCCCGCCCGTGCTGCTGCCCGCCCTCGCGCTGGCGGTCGTCACCGCCGCGACGAAGATCGCCACCGGCTACTGGGCGGCACGGCGGGCGGGCATCTCCGTCAAGGGCCGCTGGCGCGCGTGCGGCGCCCTCGTGGCGCGCGGCGAGTTCTCGATCGTGATCGCCGGGCTGGCGGTGAGCGCGGGCATCGAACCGTCCCTCGGTCCGCTGGCCACGGCGTACGTCCTCATCCTGGTCGTGCTCGGCCCGCTCACGGCCCGCTACACGGAACCGCTGGCGTCCTGGTGGACCCGCCGCGCCGGCGAACGCCAGGAGGCCCGTGAGGGCTCGTCGCGCTCGGCGGAGGCGCCAGCGTCGGTGGGCCGCGACTGACACCTCCCGGGTGGGGACCGTCACACGCCGCCGGATTCCCATCCCTGGCGGCGCAGCACCGCCGGCACGTCCGGCGCCTCGTAGTGGTCGCCCTTGAGGACCTTGCCGTCGGCACGGCGGGCGACCTGGCCGTCGGGGCCCAGCTTGGTCATGTTGGAGCGGTGGATCTCGGCGATCACCGCGTCCAGGTCGATGCCGTGCACGAGAGCCGTGCCGTACGCGACATAGACGACGTCGGCCAGTTCGTGGGCGAGCAGGTCGAGCGGGCCCTTCACCGACACCTCGGCGACCTCCGCCGCCTCCTCGGCGAGCAGTTCACCGCGGTGGGCGGCGAGTTCGGGCGAGATCTCGGTCGGTATGTCGCGGGCGTCCAGACCGAAGGCGAGGTGGAATTCACGGACGAGGTCGGCGGGCGAAGAGCTCATGCGGCGACTGTAGCGGCCGCCTCTGACAGTCCCCTCCCCCGTGGCCGCGCCGCCCCCGGCAGCCCGCCTTGTGATCCCCGTGCTGGTCAGCGGGGCATACGGGCTGGCAGGATCACGCACATGTCCAAGGTGTTGCCCCGTATCGGCAGGCGTCGGGCCCTGCAGGGCTCGGCGGCCGGTCTCGTGGTCCTCGGGCTGCTGCTGTGGTGGCTGCGGCCCTGGGGTGAGGAGCCGCCGGGCGGGACGGTCACGTTCAGCACCGGCACCCGCGCGGGGGTCTACTACGCGTACGGCGACCTCCTGCGCACCGCGCTCCACAAGGACATGCCGAACCTGAAGGTGCGGTTGCAGACCAGCCCCGGGTCGCAGGAGAACGTCGCGCGCGTGGCGACCGGGCAGGCCGACTTCGCGATCGCCGCGGCCGACGCGGTGGAGACGTACAAGATCGGCGATGGTACCGGCGCCGACCGGCTGCGCGGTGTCGCCCGCCTCTACGACGACTACATCCAGCTCGTCGTCCCGCCGGACTCGGACATTCGTTCCGTCGCGGACCTGCGGGGCAAGCGGGTGGCCATAGGGCTGCCCGACTCGGGTGTACGGCTGATCGCCAACGCGGTGCTCAGGGCGGCCGGCATCGACCCGGAGGAGGACATCACGCCCTCGTCCGACGGCATCGACACCGGCCCCAAGCGGCTGGGGCACGGCCTCGACGCGTTCTTCTGGTCGGGCGGACTGCCCACGGGCGGGCTGGCACGGCTCGCCGAACGCTCAGCCTTCCGGTTCGTGCCCATCGATGCCGCCTTCGTCGCCAGGCTGCACAAACAGGGCGGTGCCGCGCGCTACTACCGCACCACCGTCATGCCGGTGTCGGCGTACCCCAACATCCAGAACGGTGAACCCGTGCCGACGCTGGCGGTGTCCAACCTGCTGGTGACGCGCAAGGACATGGACCCCCGGCTCACCGAGTGGCTCACCCGGACCGTGATCAACAGCCGGGACAACATCGGCGCGACGGTCCACTCCGCCCAGCTGGTCGACGTGCGCACGGCGATCTACACCGACCCGCTGGCCCTGCATGACGGCGCCCGGCGCTACTACCGCTCCGTCAAGCCGTAGGAAGCCTCACGCGAACGTCGTACGGCGTCTGGAGAGCCGTCGTACACCACCCCGGCCGCACGCCGTACGAGCCATGCGCGCACGACGTAGCGAACCCTCAGGAGCGCGCCGCAGTTCGCCGTACGGAGTTCCGCGCGCCCGGTCTCACGCCACCGGCCCCGACCGGGGTGCCTTCACCGTCACCGTCAGCCCGTGCGGTTCGTGGTGGTCGTACGCGATCGAGCCGCCGCCCGCGGCGAGCAGGGCCCGGGAGATGGACAGGCCGAGGCCGGAGCCCTTGACGTTCTGGTGGCGACCGCTGCGCCAGAAGCGGTCGCCGATGCGGGCGAGCTCCTCGTCGGTCAGGCCCGGGCCGTTGTCGGTGACCACCACCGTGGAGGTGTCGCCGTCGGAGGCGACCGTGACCTCGACGATCTCGTCCTTCGGCGTGAACTTCACCGCGTTGTCGATCACCGCGTCCAGCGCGCTGGAGAGGGCGACCGGGTCGGCCCAGGCGGTGGTGGGCGGGCAGTCGCCCACCAGCCGTACGCCCTTGGCCTCCGCGGTCGGCGTCCAGGCCGCGACGCGCTCGGCGGTCAGCGCGCCGATGTCGGTGACCCTCAGGTCCGCATCGGTGTGCTCGGCCAGGGCCAGGTCGAGCAGGTCGTCGAGGACCTGGGCCAGGCGCTTGCCCTCGGCCTGGACCGAGGCGATCTCCTGGTTGCCCTCCGGGAGTTCGAAAGCGAGCAGTTCGATGCGCAGCAGCAGCGCCGCGAGCGGGTTGCGCAGCTGGTGCGACGCGTCGGCGACGAAGGCGCGCTGCTGCTCCAGGACGTCCTCGACATTGTCCGCCATCTCATTGAACGACCGGGCCAGCCTGCGAAGCTCCGGCGGACCGCCGGCGGCCGCCACCCGGGACTTCAGGCGGCCCGTGGCGATGTCGTGGGTGGTGGCGTCGAGGACGCGTACGGGCCTGAGCACCCAGCCCGTCAGCCGCAGGGCGGCACCGACGGCAAGCAGCATCGCGGCGGTCTCGCCGGTGCCTATGACGAGCCAGCCGTGCAGGATGCGCGACCGCATCTGCCCTGTGGGCGAGTCGGTGACGACGACCGCCACGACGTCACCGTCCCGGATCACCGGCGAGGCGACGACCAGGCGGTTGCGCTGCCAGGGCCACACCTGCTTGGGGTCGTGGCTGCGCCGGCTGAGCAGCGCCTCGTCGAAGGCGTCGCGCACCTCACCCGCTTCGGGGAGGACGAAGCTCGACGGCGCCTTCGCCATGGAGATGCGGTTGCGGTAGAAGACACCGGCCCGGATGCCGTAGACATCGTGGTAGCTGGCGAGTTCGCTGGCCAGCGTCTCCTTGCGCCCGTTCGCCTCGCCGGGCGTGTCGGTGACGAACTGGGCGAGCGCCGCGAAACGCGCCGTGTCGTCGATCCGGTCGACGACCACCGTCTGCTGCTGGGCCGCGGCCACGCTGCCGGCCAGCGGGATGCCCAGGGCGAGCAGCACGGCCGCCATCAGGACGATGAGCAGCGGGAGGAGACGTGTGCGCACCCTGCCCCGCTACGAGCCCGGGGCGACGAGCCGGTAGCCCACGCCGCGTACGGTCTCGATCAGGGCCGGCATGCGCAGCTTGGCGCGCAGGGAGGCGACATGCACCTCCAGGGTGCGTCCGGTCCCCTCCCAGCTGGTGCGCCACACCTCGCTGATGATCTGCTCCCGCCGGAAAACCACGCCGGGCCGCTGGGCCAGCAGGGCGAGGAGGTCGAACTCCTTGCGGGTCAGTTGGACGATCGAACCGTCCACGCTGACCTGGCGGGTGGGCAACTCGATGTGCACCGGACCGAGGCGCAGCGCGGTCTCGGCGCCGTCCGGGGCGTCCTCGTGGGCGGTGCGCCGGCTGACGGCGTGGATCCGGGCGAGCAGTTCTCCGGTGTCGTACGGCTTGACCACGTAGTCGTCGGCACCGAGGTTGAGGCCGTGGATGCGGGAGCGGACGTCGGAGCGTGCGGTGACCATGATCACCGGCGTGCTGGTGCGCTTGCGGATCTTGCCGCACACCTCGTAACCGTCCTGATCGGGCAGGCCCAGGTCGAGGAGGATGACTCCGAAGCCGACGCCTTCCGGGACGAGGGCCTGAAGGGCCTCCTCGCCGCTGCGGGCGTGCGTGACGTCGAAACCGTGCCGCGCCAGTACCGCGGACAGGGCGGCTGCGACATGGTTGTCGTCCTCGACGAGGAGCAGTCTCATCCGTGCCCCCTTCGGTTCATCGGACGTATGATCTGGACCTGATAGAAAAAAGCGTGCACGCGCGCGTGCACATGGCAGTGACGCTGATGAATGAGGACGGCGTCAAGAGGGTTCCGGTTGCGCGCCGCTTCCGTTACCCGCCCGATACGCGCCCAGCTCACAAGTGCTACGACAGGTGTCCGATTGCTATCGGATCGTGATCCTCAGATTCCCCTCAGATGTAATGACGCTGGTCGCGTGGGTTACTAAGGTCCTCCGAAACCGAGGAGGACGGAGCCAGAGAGCGATGACCGAAGTATCGGTGGCCAAGGAAGATGTGGCCGCGACCGGAGAACTGGTCGTCCTGAAGAGCGTCAACAAGCACTTCGGCGCGTTGCACGTGCTCCAGGACATCGACCTGACGATTGGCCGCGGCGAGGTTGTCGTGGTCATCGGGCCCTCCGGGTCCGGAAAGTCCACCCTGTGCCGCGCCATCAACCGCCTGGAGACGATCGACTCCGGCACGATCGCCATCGACGGCAAGCCACTGCCCCAGGAGGGCAAGGAGCTGGCCCGACTGCGCGCCGACGTGGGGATGGTCTTCCAGTCCTTCAACCTGTTCGCGCACAAGACCGTGCTCGAGAACGTCATGCTGGGCCAGATCAAGGTCCGCAAGGCCGACAAGAAGAAGGCCGAGGAGAAGGCCCGCCAGCTGCTCGACCGGGTCGGTGTCGCCAACCAGGCGGACAAGTATCCCGCACAGCTCTCCGGCGGCCAGCAGCAGCGTGTCGCCATCGCGCGCGCCCTGGCCATGGACCCCAAGGTGATGCTCTTCGACGAGCCCACGTCGGCGCTCGACCCCGAGATGATCAATGAGGTCCTTGAGGTCATGCGGCAGCTCGCCCGTGACGGCATGACCATGGTCGTCGTCACCCACGAGATGGGCTTCGCCCGTTCGGCCGCCAACCGGGTGGTCTTCATGGCCGACGGCAAGATCGTCGAAGAGGCTGTGCCGGACCAGTTCTTCAGCAACCCGCGCAGCGATCGGGCCAAGGACTTCCTTTCCAAGATCCTGCACCACTGACAGCGCACCCGCGCCCGCCTGTCGGCCTGCGTCGCCCGCCTCTGACGGCACGCATCTTCACCACTCAAAGGATGTTCACCATGAAGCTCCGCAAGGTCACCGCCGCCTCGGCCGCCGTCCTCGCACTCGCCCTCAGCGCCACGGCATGCGGTGGCGACAACGGCAACGACGGCGACTCCGGCTCCTCCGGCGGTGGCGACAAGATCAAGATCGGCATCAAGTACGACCAGCCGGGCCTCGGCCTGAAGGAGCCGGACGGATCCTTCTCCGGCTTCGACGTGGACGTGGCGACGTACGTGGCCAAGGAGCTCGGCTACGAGCCCAACCAGATCGAGTGGGTCGAGACCAAGAGCGCCGACCGCGAGAACGCGCTCGCCCGCGGCGACGTGAAGTTCATCGCGGCCACCTACTCGATCAACGAGGAGCGCCAGAAGAAGGTCGACTTCGCCGGTCCGTACCTGCTGGCCCACCAGGACCTGCTGGTCAAGGCCGACTCGGACATCACCGAGGCCACGGACCTCAACGACAAGAACCTGTGCTCGGTGACGGGCTCCACCTCGGCGCAGAACGTCAAGAACGACTTCGCACCGAAGGCCAACCTCACCGAGAGGGGCGGCTACTCGGAGTGCATCGCAGCTCTGCAGAGCGGCGCCGTGGACGCGTTGACCACGGACGACTCGATCCTCGCCGGCTTCGCCGCGCAGGAGCAGTACAAGGGTCAGTTCAAGCTCGCCGGACTCAAGCTGAGCAACGAGAACTACGGCATCGGCGTGAAGAAGGGCGACACCGAGACCCTCAACAAGATCAACGCCGCACTGGAGAAGATGGTCAGCGACAAGTCCTGGGATAAGGCGGTCCAGGACAACTTCGGTCCGGCCAACTACAAGAACGAGCCCGCGCCGAAGATCGGCAACATCGTCAAGTAGCGCGGAGGTTCACGGGCGTGCCGTCGCCGACTGCGATCAAGGCGGCGGCACGCCGCGCTGTCCACGTACGCCACACACCCGGAAGCGCGGGAAATCGTGTTCGACTTTCTTTCAGACTATGACGACCCGAGCCTGTTGGGCGCCTTCTGGACGACGGTACAGCTCACCGTCTTCTCCGGCGTCGGCTCCCTGGTCTGGGGCACCCTCTTGGCCGCGATGCGGGTCAGCCCGGTACCGCTCATGCGCGGGTTCGGCACCGCCTACGTCAACATCGTCCGGAACATCCCCCTGACCGTCATCATCGTCTTCACCTCGCTCGGCCTTTCCGACATCTTCCGAGTGACGATGGGGGCGTCCGACTTCGAGGTCCGGGCCTTCCGCCTGGCGATCCTCGGTCTCGTCGCCTACACCGCGGCCTTCGTCTGCGAGGCGATTCGTTCCGGCATCAACACGGTGCCGCTCGGACAGGCCGAGGCGGCCCGTGCCATCGGGCTGAACTTCAGTCAGACCCTCCGGCTCATCGTCCTGCCGCAGGCCTTCCGTTCGGTGATCGGCCCGCTGGCCAACGTGCTGATCGCCCTGACCAAGAACACGACCGTGGCGGCCGCGATCGGCGTGGCCGAGGCGGCCCTCCTGATGAAGGAAATGATCGAGAACGAGGCCCAGACGCTGCTCATCGGCGCCGTCTTCGCATTCGGGTTCGTGGTACTGACCCTCCCGACCGGCCTCATCCTGGGCTGGCTGAGCAAGCGACTGGCGGTGAAGCGATGAGCTCCGTTCTCTACGACACTCCGGGGCCCCGCGCCAAGCGGCGCAACGTGCTCCTCTCGGTGGTCTTCTTCGTCCTGCTCGCCCTGCTCCTGTGGTGGGTCTGGCAGACCATGGACGACAGGGGCCAGCTGAGGTGGGCCCTGTGGAAGCCGTTCACCGAGTCCCAGGCCTGGACGACGTATCTGCTGCCGGGCCTCGGCGACACACTGAAGGCCGCGGCATTGGCCATGGTGATCGCCCTTCCGCTGGGCGCGGTCTTCGGTATCTCGCGCCTCTCCGACCACAAGTGGGTGCGGGGTCCGGCCGGCGTGGTGGTCGAGTTCTTCCGGGCGATCCCGGTCCTGCTGCTGATGCTGTTCGCCAACGAGTTCTACGACCGCTACACGAACGTCACCAGCGAACAGCGGCCGCTCTACGCCGTCGTCACCGGCCTGGTGCTCTACAACGCGTCCGTCCTCGCCGAGATCGTACGGGCCGGCATCCTCTCCCTGCCCAAGGGCCAGTCGGAGGCCGCGATGGCGGTCGGCCTGCGCAAGGGCCAGACGATGACCAACGTCCTGCTGCCGCAGGCCGTCACCGCGATGCTGCCGGCCATCGTCAGCCAGCTCGTGGTCATCGTGAAGGACACCGCGCTGGGCGGCGTGATGATCGGGTTCACCGAGCTGCTCAACACGCGCGGCACACTCGCGGCCAACTACGGCAACGTCGTCCAG
Source organism: Streptomyces sp. NPDC002838 (assembly GCF_040295365.1). Classification (NCBI taxonomy): domain Bacteria; kingdom Bacillati; phylum Actinomycetota; class Actinomycetes; order Kitasatosporales; family Streptomycetaceae; genus Streptomyces; species Streptomyces sp. NPDC002838. The sequence continues at coordinate 167,357 of NZ_JBEOVF010000013.1, forward strand.
AGCTTCGTCGTGGTGGCGGTCATCTACATCGTGCTCAACTTCATCCTCACCACCTTCGCGAGCTGGCTGGAGGGCAGGCTGCGGCGCAGCAAGAGGGGCACCGGAACGGTCCTCGGCAAGGAGGACGTCGAGGAGCTCAATGCCGCCGAGGTGCGCGGCAGCTACGGGACCGGCGCCGGAGGCACCATTTGACGGCCAGTCAAGTGGCATGAACCGAACGGCACGGAGGCAGTGGTGAGAGCGCCACTGCCTCCGACGCTTGGCATCATCGTCGGCGGCACCCGACGTGACAGGACACCGGAAGGGCGTCCAGCTTGACCGGCTGGCGCCCAGTCTGTTGCATACGTTCTGTGATCGTGCACCCTGCTCCACCTTCCTGTTCACTCACGTCCCTCGGGACACCGCTGCGGGCAGGGGGCGCCGCGCCGTGGATCCGGTGATCATCGTCGGAGCGGGGCCCGTCGGGCTCACGCTCGCCCTGGCGCTGGCCCGTCAGGAGGTGCCGTCCGTCGTCCTCGACGAGGGGCCGGGCAAGGACGAACCGCGTCTCGCGCGCACGGTGGTGCTGCGCGAGGACACCACCGCCCTGATGGAGCGGCTGACCGGCGTGCCGCTCGCCGAGGCCGGAGTCCATTGGGCCGGATGGCGGTCGATGCGGCGCAAGCAGGTGATGCGCAAGGTCACGTTCGGGAGCACGGACGACACTGGCGCCGACGGCGACGGCGACGTCCTCAGTGCCGGCCCCGCCCCGCTCCACCTCGCCCAGCACCTGCTCACCGACGCCCTGCGCGCCGCCCTCGCCGGCCAGCCCCACGTCAAGATCGCCGTGGAAAGCCGCCTCGACTCCATCGAGCAGGAACCTTCAGGCGTCACGGCCCACACCCGCGGACCCAAGGGCACCTGGTGGCGCGGCAGTTACCTGGTCGGCTGCGACGGCACCCGCTCGACGGTGCGCAAGCTCCAGGACATCCGCTTCCCGGGCCGTACGGCGGTGGAGCGTCACGCCGTGGCCGCCCTGCGCGTGGAACTCCCCTGGCCCGGCGAAGCGTTGCTGCACCGGATGCCGCCATGGCGGACCTCCGGCCCGTCGGCCGGCGAGATCACCGCACGCCCCCTGCCGGACGGGGTGTGGCGGCTGGACTGGTTGCTGCCGCCGGGCAAGGACCTGGTCACGCCCGAGCTGCTGGTGGCCCGCGTCCGGGAGACCCTGGCCGGCTGGACCGGTGGCTCGACACCGCCGTACGAACTCCTCGACACCGGCGTGCACACGGTCCACCACCGGGTGGCCCGTCGTTGGCGCGTGGGCCGGGTCTTCCTCGCCGGGGACGCGGCGCATCTGCTCGGCGCGCTCGGCACACAAGGGCTCGACGAGGGCCTCCGGGACGCCGACAACCTCGCCTGGAAGCTGGCGCTGGCCTGGCACCACGGGCCGCACGAGGCGCTGCTCGACAGTTACCAGACCGAGCGGCGCGCCATCGTCGCCGCGCGGCTGCGCGCCGCCGACCAGGCGCTGCCGCTGCTGCGCGGTGGCGGAGGCCTGCGTGCCTACGTCCCCGGCTCGGCCCGCGGCCACGACGCGCTGCTCACGGACGGTCACTTGGGGCGCGGCATCCTCGGTGCGCCGGGGGCGTACGCCGACTCGCCGCTCGCACCCCCGGGCCTCGAAGGCGAGACCCCCGTCGGCACTCCGCCCGGGGCGCAGGTCACGGATGTTCGGGTCACCGCGGAGGACGGCTCCTTCGTACGGCTGCGCGACCGCCTCGGTCGCGGCGCGCTGCTCGTCGTACTGATCGCGCCGGGCACGGGCGTGTGGGAGCGCAAGCACTGGGTGACCGCCGGGATCATGCCCCGGCTGGCGGCGGCGGTGACCGCGTTGCCGCACCCCGCCGAGCTCCTGGTCGCCGAGGAGTACCCGGGCGCCGCTCCCCACACCGTCCTTCTCGTACGGCCCGACGGTCACCTGGTCACGGCGCTGACCGGAGTGCGGCCGGCCGACCTGTACACGGCGGCCGAGGCGGCGCTGGGCGGGCCGGCCAAGGCGGAGGCGGGTGCGGGTGCGGGGGCCGGTTCGCGCTGACATTCCGTGCCTGCCGTCCGTGTTACGGCTCACTGTCACTGTGCGTCCACATCGTGACGGTGAGTTGACCGGTCCGCACCGTCGTGGTGTACTCCGGATCGTGACCGACACCTGTGTGCGCCTGTGGCGGAGGGTCCACATGGACCTCGTCCGCTATGCGGGCTGCGTGTGTCGCCCGTCCTGCTGAATTCGCATTCCTCGTCTCCTCTCAAGCGCGCGCCGCTCCCGCGTTGTCGCGCGCTCCTCGCGAACGTTCATCAGGACGGTGCCCGTGTCTGTCTCTCCCGCCGTATCCCCTGTCGCGTCCCCTAAAGCTGCCGCCCCGACGCAAGCGGACCTGCTCGACTTCGTACGTCGTACGGCCGCGGACGCCGAGTTGATCGCCTCGCTCCCGCTCGACCCGGAGGGCCGCACCTGGGTGCGGCTCGAGGGCCCCGGCGGCAGCGAGGCCTGGCTGATCGGCTGGCCGCCCGGCAGCGGCACCGGCTGGCACGACCACGCCGACTCGGTCGGCGCTTTCCTCACCGCCTCCGGCGAGCTCAAGGAGAACTCGCTCGCCGCCCGGCTGCCCACCGACGGCTGGAAGACGCTGGAACTGACCGACGGCGTGGACCGGGAGCGCCGACTGCCGGCCGGACAGGGCCGCGCCTTCGGCCGCCACCACGTCCACGAGGTCCTCAACGAGTCCACCGAGCGGCACGCGGTCTCCGTCCACGCCTACCACCCGCCGCTGCCACGGATCCGCCGCTACAGCCGCACCGGTCAGATCCTGCACCTGGAGCAGGTGGAGCGTCCGGAGGACTGGCAGTGAGCGGGACGGGAGAAACGGAGGGACGGCGATGAGCGGCTCGGACGAACGGCCGGTCGGTATCGACGAGCTGCTGGAGCGGGTTCGCGAGGGATACGAGCGGATCGAGCCACGGGAGGCGTACGACGCCGCCCGGGCCGGGGACGCCCTGCTGGTGGACATCCGCTACGCGGCCCTGCGCGAGCGGGACGGCCTGATCCCCGGCGCCCTCGTCGTGGAACGCAATGAGCTGGAGTGGCGCCTCGATCCGCAGGGCAGCCACCGCGCCCCCGAGGCCACCGGCCATGACCTGCGGGTCGTGGTGATCTGCAACGAGGGCTACGCCTCCAGCCTGGCGGTCGAGTCCCTGCACCGGTTGGGGCTGCGCCGGGCCACCGATCTGGTCGGCGGGTTCCAGGCGTGGAGGGCGGCAGGGCTTCCGGTGACGTCGTAGGCACCCCTGCCGCCCTCCCCCGGCCGGCCTACTCCTTGGCCGTGGCCGCCGTCACCGGCCGGGTCCTGAGTGCGGTGCGACCGGGTACGGCGGTGGCGGCGAGGGCGAGCAGAGCCGCGCCGGCGACGACACCGACGTACACCAGGGGCGTGACCGCCGGTGCGGCGCGGCCCGTCATGCCGACGCTGAACGCGGTGAGGACGGCGAGGGCGATGGCGCTGCCGAGGGCTGTGCCGAGGAGCAGCACCGACAACGCCTCGGTGCGCAGCATCCGCAGCACCTGGCGGCGGGTCGCCCCCGCGAGGCGGAGCAGCGCGAACTCCCGGACACGCTCGGAGACCGACATGGCGAGGGTGTTGACGACGGCGATGGCGGTGAAGGCCAGGACGAGTCCCATGGCCAGGTAGTTGACCTCGGCATTCGCCTGCTGGCGGTCGGCCTGGAGTGAGTCGGCCGCGGCCGGATCGAGAATCCGGACGCCCGGGAACTCACGGAGCGTAGTCGCGAGTTGTGTCTGTGTGCGGTGCGTGCTGACGAGGACGGAGGAGGCGAGCGGATTGTCGACGTGGCGTGCGACGAGGTCGTGCGCGAAGGTGAGGTCTCCGAAGCCGAGGCCCTTGGCGTAGACGGCGGCGACGGTGAGCGTGGCGGGCGTGCCGTCGCCGAGCGTGAGCTTCAGGGTGCTGCCGGGTCTCAAGTGGTGCTGATCGGCGGCCAGTTCGCTGACGGCCAGGGTGCGCTCGGTGAGCCTGTCGAGGGAGCCCGCGGTCACGTCCGGGTCCCAGGTCCGGGCGAGGCCGGCCGGCAAGGCGTGACCGTACGCGGTCCGGCCGTCCGTTCCCGCGGGCGTCAACGGCTGGACGGGGAAAGGTGAGTTCGGGGATCACGCGAGCGACACTGGGAACGTCGGCGATCCTCTGGCCCAGGCTCTGCGGAAGCCAGGCACGTTCGGCGATCGGTTTGGCCTTGTGCTTGACCTTGGTCTTGCCCTTCTTGTGCTTGACGGTGGTCTGGTGAACGTTCTGGTCGGCGGAGACCACGACGGGCGTGGCGGCATAGCGCTCGGTACTGATCGTGCCGCGCAGACCCGTCTCGAGCAGGGTGCCGCAGGCGGTGACGAGGGCAGCCGCGCACATCAGAGCGAGAAAAGCGCCGAGAAAACCGGCCTTGCGGGCCCGGACCGCCCGGAAGGCATAGCGCAGCATCATGAGGTCTCGGTCTCTCTTCCGTTGTGTGCGGGGGCCGGGAAGGCGAGCAGGCGGGTGAGTACGGTGCGTGCGCCGGGCGGGGTTTCGGCTTCGGGGCGCTTGTAGCGGTTGAGCAGCGCCACGTACTCCTCGAAGAACACCCGGAGTTCGGGCAGCGTCAGCCGGAGAGTGCCACGCGAGTAGGCGAAGGCGTCCGCCCAGGGCCCGGTCTCCGTCGTAGCGCGTTGCAGCTGCTCGAAGAGCTCCAGGTCGGCGGCGTACGCGTGGTGGTTGACCTCGTCCATGACCTGCCGCAGCTCGGCGCTCTGGCGGCTGCGCGGCGGAAAGCGCCGGTCACCGGGGATGGCCCGCCACCAGCGCTCCCGGCCGTGCCCGGACACTTCGCCGATCTCCTCCACGAAGCCGTGCCGTGCGAGTTCCCGCAGGTGGTAGCTGGTGGAGCCGGTGTTCAGACCCAGCGCACGGGCGAGCGTGGCGGAGGTCGCGGGCCCGTTCAGCGTCAGGTGCTGGAACATGCGCTGCCTGCGCGGATGCGCGAGCGCCTTCAGCGTGGCCAGGTCGGAGAGCTCGACAGGAGCGTGCGGCTCCTGGGCGGAGGTGGGCGGTTGTTGGGAGGAGGTGTGGGTGGAGACGGGGTGCTCTGTCGCGGCGGCGCGCGCGGCCGAGGAGCGCCCTGCCTCGGCGGGAGCCTGTGCACCGGGTTCCTGTGGCATGCGTACACAGTCGTCTGTGCACAGGTCTCCGTGCATTGCGGTGCCCCGGCATCTTCAGCAGGGGGTTAGCCCCACCATGGCGCTGGGCGACCGGCGGGGTACGGGCGGACGAGCGGACGTGCCCCGCAGCGTGGCCCGGCTCCCGAACGCGATGGGCGCCCCCGCGCGTCCACCGTGTCCGGGCCGCCGAGCCACGTGGTCATCTCGTCGTGCCGAGCTCTCGTCCCCGAAGCGTTGTGCAGAGCGCCTCCGCCCCCGAAGTACTCCGTCAGAACCCCTCGTCCCCGAGGAACTCCGTGTCCTCGCCCTCCTCCTCCAGCGCCTGCCGGACCACCCGCAGAGCCATGCCCTCGGGATAGCCCTTGCGAGCGAGCATCCCCGCGAGGCGGCGCAGCCGCTTGTCGCGGTCCAGGCCGCGGGTGGAGCGCAGCTTGCGGGCGACGAGCTCGCGCGCGGTCGCCTCCTCCTGCTCGGAGTCGAGCTGGGCGACGGCCGCGTCGATCAGCGTGGAGTCGACGCCCTTGGTCCGCAGCTCCTGGGCGAGTGCGCGCCGGGCCAGTCCCCTGCCGTGGTGCCGGGACTCCACCCAGGCGTCCGCGAACGCGCTGTCGTTGATCAGGCCGACCTCCTCGAACCGCGACAGCACCTCCTCGGCGGCGTCATCCGGGATCTCCCGCTTGCGCAGGGCGTCAGCGAGTTGTTTCCGCGTGCGCGGGGTCCCGGTGAGCAGGCGCAGACAGATCGCCCGTGCCTGCTCCACCGGGTCCCCTGGAGGCTCCCCCTGCCCAGCCCTCGACGAAGAGGAGGCGCCTCCGTCCTCACCGGACGGCTCCGTGCACCCGCGCCGACGGCGTCCGCGTGCGCCGCCCGCGCCACGGGTCCCGCCACCCCGGCGCGAGCCGCCGGCCTGCGCATCGGCGGCGAACGCCGAGCCGTCGTCCGGCCCGCCGTCCAGCCACTGTCCGCCGCCCGGCTCGTCGCCGTACGACCCGCCCCTGCCGTACGACGCCCCGCGGTTGCGAGCCCTGTCGGTGCCGTCGGCCTTGTCATCGCCGCTCATCCCGGCGTTCGCGGAGATCCCGTCGCCTCCCCTGCCCCGCTCACGCGGAGCGTCCGGGTAGGCGTACTCGGCCCAGTCGGTTCGCCACGCTTTTGAATCAGGCACGGTACGGATCAGCCCTTGACCGCCGCGGCCTTGGTCTTGGCCGCCTTGGCCGCCGGAGCGGCCACCGCCTTCGCGGCATCGTCCGCGGCGGCGGAGACCGCGGCGTCCGCGCCCGGCTCGACGGCCGGCTGCTCCGGCCGGACCCCGACGCCCAGCTTCTCCTTGATCTTCTTCTCGATCTCGTTGGCGAGGTCGGGGTTGTCCTTCAGGAAGTTGCGCGCGTTCTCCTTGCCCTGGCCGAGCTGGTCGCCCTCGTACGTGTACCAGGCGCCGGCCTTGCGGACGAAGCCGTGCTCCACGCCCATGTCGATCAGGCCGCCCTCGCGGCTGATGCCGTGGCCGTAGAGGATGTCGAACTCGGCCTGCTTGAAGGGCGGCGCGACCTTGTTCTTGACGACCTTGACGCGGGTGCGGTTGCCGACCGCGTCGGTGCCGTCCTTCAGCGTCTCGATGCGTCGGATGTCGAGTCGCACGGAGGCGTAGAACTTCAGGGCCCGGCCACCGGTCGTGGTCTCCGGGGAGCCGAACATCACGCCGATCTTCTCGCGGAGCTGGTTGATGAAGATCGCGGTGGTCTTGGACTGGTTGAGCGCGCTGGTGATCTTCCGCAGGGCCTGGCTCATCAGGCGGGCCTGCAGACCGACGTGGCTGTCGCCCATCTCGCCCTCGATCTCCGCGCGCGGGACCAGCGCGGCGACGGAGTCGATGACGATGAGGTCGAGGGCGCCGGAGCGGACCAGCATGTCCACGATCTCCAGAGCCTGCTCGCCGTTGTCCGGCTGGGACAGGATCAGGTTGTCGATGTCGACGCCGAGCTTCTGCGCGTACTCGGGGTCGAGGGCGTGCTCCGCGTCCACGAACGCGACCTGGCCGCCGGCCTTCTGCGCGTTCGCCACCGCGTGCAGGGTCAGGGTCGTCTTACCCGAGGACTCGGGGCCGTAGACCTCGATGACGCGGCCGCGCGGCAGGCCGCCGACGCCGAGGGCCACGTCGAGCGCGGTCGACCCGGTCGGGATGACCTCGATGGGCTCCTTCGAGCGGTCGCCCATGCGCATGACCGCGCCCTTGCCGAATTGCCGTTCAATCTGTGCGAGCGCGGCGTCCAGGGCCTTCTCGCGGTCGGTTCCTGCCATGGGTTCCACCCGATTTGCTTGAGTCGATCGCTTCACGTCAAAGACGCTAACGCCTGCCACTGACAATGCGCCCCGACGCTCGTCCGGCCTGTGGATAACTGGGGTACTTCTCCATCAAAACCGTGTCGAAATCCCCGCCGAGGTCCTCGCCGGAGCCTCCATGAGAATGGATGTTCGATTTTCGTGTCAAGCGCACCACGTGGCACCTCCGAGACTACGTTGCCCCGTGTCACGTAGGGCCAGGCGTGACATCGTGGTGCCATGGCCATCGAGGTTCGCCCGGCTTCGGTCTTCGAGGATGTCCGTACCGTGCTCGGCCCGAAGTCACCCGGGGCAAACGTCTGCTGGTGCCTGAGCTACCGGATCCCGTCCAAGCTCAACAACGAGCTGCGCGGGCCGGCCCGAGGTGAGTACGTCGCCGAGCTGTGCCGTGCGGAACCCCCTCCTGGGGTGCTCGCCTACGACGGCGACGAGCCGGTCGGCTGGGCCGCCGTGGCGCCGCGCTCGGACACGTCCTTCGCGCGCAACCGTAAGATCCCGCACGTCGACGACCTGCCGGTCTGGTCGCTGTGGTGCATCCGCGTACGCCCCGGCCATCGGAAGAGGGGAATCTCGCACGCCCTCATCGCCGGCGCGGTCGAGTTCGCCCGCGCCCACGGAGCACCGGCGATCGAGGCGTATCCCCTCGACAACGGTGACGCCAAGGTCGACCTGACGATGGCGTACGCCGGGCTCCGCAAGAACTTCGAACGCGCCGGGTTCGTCCACGCCGCCGACACCACCTCGGTGCTGGCCGGTCATCCCCGGATCCTGATGCGGCTCGACCTGCGCTGACAGATCAGCCCTCGGCCGCCTCCCGCCCGGCTGCTTCCCCTCAGGAGGAGCCGTCGGCGGAGTCCTGTACCCCCGGCCGCCGGGTCCACAGCCCACGCGCGCGTGTGAGTAGTCCGGCCCCTGCCCCTTTCCGGTGTCCGTGGACGCGGGGATCGTCCGTGACGTCGTACCGCCTCACATACGCGCCGAGGAAGGCCTGCAGCGTGGCCACCGCCGGAATGGCGATCAGCGCACCGACGGCGCCCAGGAGGGCGGTGCCCGCGACGACCGAGCCGAAGGCGACCGCGGGGTGGATGTCGACGGTCTTCGAGGTCAGCTTGGGCTGCAGCACGTAGTTCTCGAACTGCTGGTAGAGCACGACGAAGATCAGCACCCACAGCGCGAACCAGGGATCGACGGTGAAGGCGATCAACATCGGCAGGGCGCCCGCGAGGTAGGTGCCGATGGTGGGGATGAACTGCGAGACCAGCCCCACCCACACGGCAAGCACGGGCGCGTACGGCACCTCCAGGAACTCCAGCAGGATGTAGTGCGCGACTCCGGAGATGAGTGCCATCAGACCGCGCGAGTAGATGTAACCGCCGGTCTTGTTCACGGCGATCTCCCACGCCCGCAGCACTTCGGCCTGCTTGGCGGGCGGCAGGACGGAGCAGAGCGCGCGGCGCAGCCGTGGGCCGTCCGCGGCGAAGTAGAACGAGAACAGGGTGATCATCAGCAGCTGGAAGAGTCCCCCGAGGACCTGGGCGGACACGTCCAGGACGCCGGTGGCGCTGTTCTGCACGTAGTTGCGCAGCCAGTCGGAGCGGAGCAGGCCCTCCTGGACGTCCACCCGTTTCAGATCGCTGTGGAAGTGAGTGTTGATCCAGTTGATGACGGAGTCGAGGTAGGCCGGGAAGTCCTCGACGATCTTGATGATCTGGCCCGCGAGCATGGAGCCGAGCAGCGTGACGAAGCCCGCCGCCGCGATGATCACGCCGAGAAAGACAACGGCGGTGGCCAGGCCTCTGCGCAGGCCGCGCGAGGCCATCCAGCTCACCGCGGGTTCGATGGCCAGGGCCAGGAAGAACGCGATGAGAATGTTGATCAACAGGCCGGTGAGCTGGTGGAAGGCCCAACTGCCCAGTTGGAACACGGCGAAGAGGGCGAGCGCGAGCACCATGGCGCGCGGCAGCCAGCGCGGCATGCGGGCGTTCCGCCCGCCGGCGTCGTCGGCCGGGGGCCGGGGGGGCGGCGTCGTACCGAACGGGGATGCGTGCTGGGCGGCCTGTCCGGCCTCGTCAGTGGGTGCCACAGTGCAAGTTTCACCCACCTGGCCGACAATCGGCCGCGGTCCTGCGATCTTCGTCACCCATCAGTGCTTTTCCCTCGGAACGTTCATGACTGTGCAGACCACACGCCACACGTCCTTCGCATCCCAGCCGGCGTCCAGCGCCTCGTGCACCGTGCGCCCGCCGAGCTCCGACATCACGTGGTCGCGCGCGAAGGTGTCGGCGGAGCCCGGACCGAAGTAGTCCGCCATCCGCTCCCAGAAGACCGTCAACCGCATGACTCCAGTATCCCGCCCCTGAGGGTGGGCCTGAGCCGGGACCGCTTGCCAAGACCGCTTTCCGCCCTACGGTCTGACGCATGGCCGAAACAGGAGCTTCCCCACTCCCCCCGACGCCCCCGGCGCACTCCCCGCTCGCACGCGCCGAGCACTTCGTCTGGCTCACCGCGCGGGTACTGGAGCAGCGCCTCTTCGCGTACCACTTCCTGAACGGGAGCCCCGACCCGGTGGAGACGGCGCTGGACGCCTACCGCAACGAGGACGGTGGGTACGGCCACGCGCTGGAACCCGACCTGCGCGGCCCGGTCAGCCAGCCGCTGCACACCGGTCACGCCCTGCGGGTGCTGGACGCCGTCGGACGCTGCGGCGGACAGCGCGTGGAGCGCGTATGCCGGTATCTGACCTCGGTCTCCACACCGGACGGCGCGCTCCCGGCGATCCATCCCAGCCAGCGCGGCTACCCGGCGGCCCCCTTCATCCCGATCATGGATGACCCGCCGAGCGAACTCCTCGCCACCGGACCGGTGGTCGGCCTCCTGCACCGCAACGAGGTGTGGCACGCCTGGCTGTTCAGGGCCACGGACTTCTGCTGGCACGCGGTCGAGTCCCTGCGACAGTCCCACCCGTACGAGATCCAGGCCGCCGTGGCCTTCCTGGACTCCGTTCCCGACCGCCCGCGCGCGGAGGCCGTCGCCGACCGCCTGGGCCGTCTGGTGCGCGAGCACCGGCTCGCGGCCCTGGAACCGGACCGCCTCGACGCCTACCCCGTCGCCACGGGATACGCCCCCGGCGAGCACCACTTCCCGCACGACTACGCGAGGACGCCGGGCTCCCTCGCGCGCGCGTGGTTCACGGACGACGAAATGACCCGCTCCCTGGACTTCCTCGCAGGCCAGCAGCAGGACGACGGCGGCTGGCCGATCCTCTGGCACCAGTGGGCTCCGGGCACCGCTCTGGAGGCCCGCCCCATGGTGACGATCGAGGCACTGCGCACCCTGAGGGCCTACGGCCGCGCCCTGACCTGACGCGCCACCCGCGCACCTCGTCACCGAACCTCGGTCGGCAGCTCACCCACCCACCGCCCGCACCCCCACCGAACCCGCACGGGCCGCCGCAGGCACCCGCACTCCCAGCGAACCGCCGAAGGCCCCCACAGGCGCCCGCCCCAACCGCCGGAGGCAGAGGCATTGTCAGTGCCCGGGTGCAGGATGGACGCATGGCCAGCTCCACACACCGAGCCCTCGAAGCGTTCTCCCCCGCGACCCGCGGCTGGTTCACGGGGGCCTTCTCCGCGCCCACCGCAGCCCAGGCAGGCGCCTGGCAGGCCATCGCAGAGGGCTCGGACGTCCTGGTGGTGGCCCCCACCGGCTCCGGCAAGACCCTGGCCGCCTTCCTGGCCGCCTTGGACCAGCTCGCCTCGACACCCCCACCGGCCGACCCCAAGAAGCGCTGCCGCGTCCTGTACGTCTCCCCGCTCAAGGCCCTCGCCGTAGACGTGGAGCGCAACCTCCGCAGCCCCCTGACCGGCATCCGCCAGGAATCCGTACGCCTGGGCCTGCCCGAACCGGAGGTCAAGGTGGGCATCCGCTCCGGCGACACCCCCGCCGCGGAGCGCCGCGCCCTGTCCACCCGCCCCCCGGACATCCTGATCACCACCCCGGAGTCCCTGTTCCTGATGCTGACGTCGGCCACACGCGACGCGCTGACCGGCATCGACACGGTGATCCTGGACGAAGTGCACGCAGTCGCCGGCACCAAGCGCGGCGCCCACCTCGCCCTCTCCCTGGAGCGCCTGGACGAGATCCTCCCCAAGCCTGCCCGCCGCATCGGCCTGTCGGCCACGGTCCGCCCGGTCGACGAGGTCGCCCGCTACCTCTCCCCCCGCCGCAAGGTGGAGATCGTCCAGCCGAAGTCCGGCAAGGAGTTCGACCTCTCCGTCGTCGTCCCGGTCGAGGACCTGGGCGAACTGGGCGGCTCTCCGGTGGCCGACGCCACCGACGGCGCGGAACGCCCGTCGATCTGGCCGCACGTCGAGGAGCGGATCACCGACCTGGTCCAGGCCCACCGCTCGACGATCGTGTTCGCCAACTCCCGCCGCCTCGCGGAGCGCCTCTGCAACCGCCTGAACGAGATCGCGTACGAACGAGCCACCGGCGAGCCCCTGGACGAACACCACGCCCCCGCCGATCTCATGGGCGGCTCGGGCGCGGCCCAGGGCGCACCTCCGGTCATCGCCCGCGCCCACCACGGCTCGGTGTCGAAGGAACAACGCGCCCTCGTCGAAGAAGACCTCAAGGCGGGCCGCCTCCCCGCCGTGGTCGCCACCTCCAGCCTCGAACTCGGCATCGACATGGGCGCGGTGGACCTCGTCGTCCAGGTCGAGTCCCCGCCCTCCGTGGCCTCCGGCCTCCAGCGCGTCGGCCGCGCGGGACACCAGGTCGGAGCCGTCTCCACCGGAGTGGTCTTCCCGAAGTACCGCGGTGACCTGGTGCAGGCGGCAGTCGTCACCGAGCGCATGCGCACCGGCGCCATCGAGTCCCTGAAGGTCCCCGCGAACCCCCTGGACGTCCTGGCGCAGCAAGTTGTCGCCATGACGGCGATGGACACCTGGCAGCTGGACGACCTGCTCGCCATGGTCCGCCGAGCCGCCCCCTTCGCCTCGCTCCCCGAGTCCGCCTTCACGGCGGTCCTCGACATGCTCGCCGGCCGCTACCCGTCCGACGCCTTCGCGGAACTACGCCCCCGCGTGGTCTGGGACCGCGTCGCCGGCACGATCACCGGCCGCCCCGGCGCGCAGCGCCTCGCCGTCACCTCCGGCGGCACGATCCCCGACCGCGGTCTCTTCGGGGTCTTCCTCGCCGGTTCCGACCCCAAGAAGGGCGGCGGCCGGGTGGGCGAACTCGACGAGGAGATGGTCTACGAGTCCCGAGTCGGCGATGTCTTCACCCTCGGCACCAGCTCCTGGCGCATCGAGGACATCACGCGCGACCGCGTCCTGGTCTCCCCCGCCCCGGGCGTCCCGGGCAGGCTCCCCTTCTGGAAGGGCGACCAACTGGGCCGCCCGCTCGAACTGGGCCGCGCGGTGGGCGCGTTCCTGCGCGAGGTCGGATCCCTCACCAAGGAGGACGCCCGCCTGCGCCTCCTCGCGGCGGGCCTGGACGCCTGGGCCGCGGACAATGTCCTGTCCTACCTCGACGAGCAGCGCGAGGCCTGCGGCCACGTCCCGGACGACCGCACGATCGTCGTGGAGCGCTTCCGCGACGAACTGGGCGACTGGCGGGTCGTCGTACACTCCCCCTTCGGCGCCCAGGTGCACGCCCCCTGGGCTCTGGCGCTCGGCGCCAAGCTCTCCGAGCGGTACGGCATGGACGCCCAGGTCATGCACGCCGACGACGGCATCGTCCTACGGCTGCCAGACGCCGACCTGATGGGCCTGGACCTGCTCGACCAGGAACCGACAAAGCTCGGCACGGAGTACGACGCGGACCAAGCCCCCGTCGGCGCGGCGGACGTCGTCTTCGACAAGGGCGAGGTCGACCAGGTCGTCACCGACCAGGTCGGCAGCTCGGCCCTCTTCGCGTCCCGCTTCCGCGAGTGCGCCGCCCGCGCGCTGCTGCTGCCGCGCCGCAACCCCGGCAAGCGCACCCCGCTGTGGCAGCAGCGTCAGCGTGCCTCCCAACTCCTCCAGGTGGCCAGCGAGTTCGGCTCGTTCCCGATCGTCCTGGAGGCGGTCCGCGAGTGCCTCCAAGACGTCTTCGACGTGCCCGGCCTGGTCGAGCTGATGGGCGACCTGGAGTCCCGCAAGGTGCGCCTGGTCGAGGTCACCACCCCCGAGCCCTCCCCCTTCGCCCGCTCCCTCCTCTTCGGGTACGTCGCCCAGTTCCTGTACGAGGGGGACTCACCGCTCGCCGAGCGCCGCGCCGCCGCCCTCTCCCTGGACTCGCGGCTGCTGTCCGAGCTGCTCGGCCAGGCGGAGCTGCGCGAACTGCTCGACGCCGAGGTACTGACCGAGCTGGAGCAGGAGCTCCAGTGGCTCACCGAGGACCGCCGCGTCAAGGACGCCGAAGGCGTAGCCGACCTGCTGCGGCTGCTCGGCCCGCTCACCGCCGCCGAGCTGGCCGAGCGGGGCGCCGAGCCGCAGTGGGCCCAGGAGCTGGCCTCCGCCCGCCGTGCGATCCGGGTCCGCATCGCCGGCACCGACCACTGGGCGGCGATCGAGGACGCGGGCCGCCTGCGCGACGCGCTCGGCACGGCGCTGCCCGTCGGCGTCCCCGAAGCCTTCATGGAGCCTGTCAAGGACCCCCTCGGCGACCTCCTCGCGCGCTATGCCCGCACCCACGGCCCGTTCACCTCGGCCACGGCGGCCGCCCGCTTCGGCCTGGGCGTGGCGGTCACCGACGGCGCCCTCCAGCGGCTCGCGGCGACGGGCAGGGCCGTACAGGGCGAGTTCCATCCGGCCGGGATCGGCCAGGAGTGGTGTGACGCGGCCGTGCTCCGCCGCCTCCGCCGCCGCTCCCTCGCCGCCCTGCGGCACGAACTGGAGCCGGTGCCACCGCCCGCGCTCGCCCAGTTCCTCCCCCAGTGGCAGCACATCGGCAAGGGGCACGGACTGCGTGGCATCGACGGACTGGTGCGGGCCGTCGAGCAGCTGCAGGGCGCATCCGTGCCCGCGTCCGCCCTGGAGAAGCTCGTCCTGCCGTCCCGCGTCGCGAACTACACCCCGGCGATGCTAGACGAGCTCACCGCGGCCGGCGAGATCGTGTGGGCCGGCGCAGGGGCGCTCCCCGGCAAGGACGGCTGGGTCTCCCTGTACGTGGCGGACGCGGCCCCCCTGCTGCTGCCCCCTCACCACCCCCTCGAGCTGACGGCGCTCCACCAGTCCGTCCTGGACACCCTCTCCGGGGGCTACGGCCTGTTCTTCCGCCAGATCGCCGACCAGGTCCGCGCCACCACCCACCCCGACGTCACCGATCCCCAACTGGCCGACGCCGTCTGGGACCTGGCCTGGTCCGGGCGGCTCACGAACGACACCCTCGCGCCCATGCGCTCCCTCCTCGGCTCGGGCCGCACCGCCGGTTCCACCGCCCACCGCGCCAAGCGCACGATCCCGCGCGGACGCTACGGCTCCCTCACGGCCGCCGCCCGCCCCGCCTCCCGCACCGGCCCGCCGACCGTCGCCGGCCGCTGGTCCCTGCTCCCGGAGCAGGAAGCGGACCCCACCGTGCGCGCCCACGCGCTGGCCCGCGTCCTGCTCGACCGGCACGGCGTGGTGACCCGGGGAGCCGTCTCCGCGGAGGGCGTCGAAGGCGGCTTCTCGGCGACGTACCGCGTCCTGTCCGCCTTCGAGGACAGCGGCCAGGCACGACGCGGCTATGTGGTCGAGGGCCTCGGCGCCGCCCAGTTCGCGATGGACGGCGCGGTCGACCGCCTCCGCGCGGTGGCGAACGCCCGCGACCGGGGCGAGGCGCTGCCTGCCCCGCCCCGGAGCGACGGCACACCGGACGCTTTCGGCTCACCCGCGGCCTCGTCGCCGTACGACTTCGGCCCCTCCACGGACTGGCCACCGAACGACGTCGACCCACCCACGACCTCGGCACCGTACGACGTCGGCTCACCCGACGCCCTCACAGCCGACGGGTCGGACCCGTCCGACGGCCACGCCGACGAGACCACCCCCGGCATCGACGACGACTGGCCCCCCTTCTCCACCCCCACTACGCGGAGCGAATGGACCTCACCCCGCGACTTCGCCCAGCCCCAGCCGACCGGCCCCGGCGGCTCGCCATACGACCCCACCTTCGCCGGACGCCGTTCCCGCCCCGCACCCGACTCCCGAGCCGTCGTCCTCGCCGCCGCCGACCCCGCGAACGCGTACGGCGCGGCCCTCCCCTGGCCGGAGCCCCCGACCGGCGCCGGCCACAAGCCGGGCCGCAAGGCCGGCTCCCTGGTGGTTCTCGTCGACGGCGAGCTGACGCTCTACATGGAGCGGGGCGGCAAGACCCTGCTGGCCTGGCCCTCGGCCCCGGAGGGCACGGCCACCGACGACCCACGCCTGCAAGCGGCGGCGGAGGCCCTGGCCACAGCCGCCAAGGCCGGCTCCCTCGGCACGGTCACGGTGGAGCGCGTCAACGGCACCTCGGCCCTCACCTCCCCCATCGGCACCCTCCTGGAAGGAGCGGGCTTCATCGCGACACCTCGCGGACTGCGGCTGCGGGCGTGACCGCCCCGACGTCACCCCCGCCCGTGGCATGCCACCCTTGACCCATGCCCGAAGGAGACACGGTCTGGCAGGCCGCGAGGCGCCTGCACGGCGCCCTCGCGGGCAAGGTGCTGACCCGAAGCGACTTCCGGGTGCCCCGGTACGCCACGGCCGACCTCACGGGCCGCACCGTCCTGGACGTGATTCCGCGCGGCAAGCACCTCCTCACCCGCTTCGAGGGCGGCCTGACCCTCCACTCGCACCTGCGGATGGACGGCTCCTGGAAGGTGTACGCCCATCACCAGCGGTGGACCGGCGGCCCGACCCACCAGATCCGCGCGATCCTCGCCACCGCCGACCGCACGGCCGTCGGCTACCGCCTGCCCGTACTCGAACTCCTGCGCACCACCGAAGAACACCGCGCCGTCGGCCACCTCGGCCCCGACCTCCTGGGCCCGGACTGGGACCCCGACCGGGCCCTGGCCAACCTTCTCGCCGACCCCGCACGCCCCCTCGGTGAGGCCCTGCTCGACCAGCGCAACCTCGCCGGCATCGGCAATGTCTACAAGAGCGAGCTCTGCTTCCTCCTCGGCGCCACCCCATGGCTGCCCGTCGGCGCCCTCCCCGCCGACCGCGCGGCACAGCTGCCCGCGCTCGCCAAGAAGCTCCTGGAAACCAACCGCGACCGCCCGATCCGCAGTACGACGGGCCGCCGAGGCCAGGACCTGTTCGTGTACGGCCGCGCACCCCGCCCCTGCCTGCGCTGCCACACGCGCGTCCGCGCGTCCGATCAGGGCGACGGCTCCCGCGAGCGACCCACGTACTGGTGCCCGAACTGCCAGAAGGGCCCGGCACCACACACAGCCCCGCCCCACAGAACCCCACGCCGCACGACCGGTTGACCGCAGATCGCCAAGCCGCGCATCCAACCGGCCAGCGAACCGCACATCCAGCCGACCCTCGAACTCCACACGGCACGACAATTGACGACCCGTCAGAAACGCTCGTACCGTCCCTTCATGCCCGTCAAGGCGTACGACCTCACCGGCCGCACCGCGTTCGTCACCGGCGCCGCCGGCGGCATCGGCCGCGCCTCGGCCGTCCTGCTCGCCGAGGCGGGCGCCACCGTGCACTGCGCGGACCTCGACTCACCGGGCCTCGACGAGACGGCGAGGACCATCAAGGACGCCGGCGGCACCGCCCACACCCATCACCTCGACGTCACCGACCGCGAGCAGATCCGCCAGGCCGTGGCCTCCTGCGAACGCCTCGACGTGATGGCCGCGATCGCCGGGATCATGCACAGCAGCCCGGTCCTGGAGACCCTCGAGGAGGACCTCGACCGGGTACTGGCCGTCAACTTCAAGGGGGTGCTCTACGCCTGCCAGGAGGCCGCCCGACTGATGCTCGCGCAGCAGATCAAGGGCAGCATCGTCACCATGGCCTCCGGCGCCGTGGACACCGGTGGCCCCGGCCTGCTCTGCTACGGCGCGGCCAAGGCGGCCGTCGTCCAGCTGACGAAGACACTGGCCGGGGAGGTCGGCCGGCACGGCATCCGGGTCAACGCGGTCGCGCCGGGCTGGATCCGTACCCCCATGACCGACCGCCACGACGCCGAGGCACAGGCGCACACCGAGGCGCTCATGTCCCGGATGTCTCCGCTGGGCCGGGTCGGCGAACCGGAGGAGGTCGCCCACGTCGTGCTCCACCTGGCCTGTGACGCCTCGTCCTTCACGACGGGGCAGATCCTGCGTCCGAACGGCGGTGTGGCGATGCCGTGGTAGCCCTGGCCGCTCGCCAGGCCCGCGCCCACCGCTCCGCACCGACCGCTCCCACGGCCCGCGCCTTGGGCACACAGTGCACCGGCAGCAGACTCAGCCCCCATCCCCCGGCCGCGACCGCCCCCTCCAGCACCCCAGCGTCCGGTGACACCGCGAGCCGCACCACGGCCCACCACCACAGCGCCCCGAGCCCCACAACCGCGCCCCAGGCCCCCCTGCGCACTATCGGCCGTGCCATGGACCCACCTCCAGCCCGACGCTAGACCGCCCTGCTCACCCACGGGGAGGGCGCACCGGCGGCACACGGTCGCACCAGTGGGTCCGCGCGGATTCCACACGACCGCGCCGAACCGAAAAACTGCGGCCCCGCCTCTCCACGATGCACGAAAGCCCCAAGCGGCGCTTCCCCACGATGCGCCCGGACCCCAGCCGCCACCGCCCACAACGCACGAAAGCCCCGACCAGCGCCTCCCCGGATCATCTGTTGTCCAGATCACCCGGAGAGCCCCGGCGGGGCCCCGCACACTTCCTCAGCGCAGCGTCAGCTCACGCTCACACCCGCGTGAACCTCACGCGGCGACCACGTCCACCGCTTCGGCGGGCGCCTTGATCGTCACCCGTTCCGGTGGCACACCGGTCACCGATACGGAACCCAGCATGGGACGAACCGGCGTGGGCACAGGCTCGCTGGGGGTGGCAGCAGCAGACTGGGCCAGCTCGGCGAGGGCGAGCTCGTCGCTCACTTCCCGCATGAGCTCGGACATCCGTACGTCCAGCGCGTCGCAGATGGCGGAGAGCAGCTCGGAGGAAGCCTCCTTCTGCCCCCGCTCCACCTCGGAGAGATAGCCGAGTGAGACTCGGGCGGACGAGGAGACTTCGCGCAGAGTACGGCCCTGGCGTTGGCGCTGCCGACGCAGCACGTCACCCAGCAGGCGACGGAGCAGAATCATCGGTGGCTCCCTCCTCGGACCGCGTAGCCGCATCCTTCTCGCCCCACCGTACCGCCTTGCGCCGCGGCCGTGCGGGGAGCGATGTCGTGTTCACTCAGGGCTGCAAACATCAAAACCCCCCGTTCCGTTCCGTATCCTGTGCCCGCTCATTCCCAGTGTGTTCGCTCGCAAGCCCCTCCAGGAGCAGTGCGAGTACGCTCCGTACACTCTCCATACGAATGTCCGCACGGTCGCCGTTCAACCGCAGAGCGGTCACTTTCCCGCCACCGGATGCCGTCGGCGTCGCTGCCAACGGCCCGTCGACGGCCACGAACACCGTCCCGACAGGCTTGCCGTCCTGCGGTTCCGGGCCGGCGACCCCAGTCGTCGCGATACCCCAGTCGGCACCGAGCGCCTTGCGCACTCCGGCCGACATCTGGGCCGCGACCTGCGGATCGACCGCCCCGCGCTCCGCCAGCAGGGTGGCGTCGACTCCCAGCAACTCGTGCTTCAGCTCGGTGGCATAGGCGGTGACCGAACCCCGGAACACCTTGGACGCCCCGGGGACCGCTGTGATTTCCGCCGCAACCAGTCCGCCCGTGAGCGACTCGGCGACGGCGAGCGTCTCACCCTTCACCTTGAGTAGTCGCACCACTTCTACGGCCGTTTCGGCGGCCGGGGAACTCACGCTTCCGTCTCCTCCAACGCGGCCTTGCGCTCGGCGATTCCCCGCCGGCGCAACACAATGGCCTGTCTCACATAGTCGAGCCCGGTCACGACGGTCAGCACGACCGCCGCCGCCATCACCCAGAACCTCAGGGTGGCCAGCCACCCCGTCAGCGCCAGGACATACATCCCCACGGCCACGCCCTGGGTGAGGGTCTTGAGCTTGCCGCCGCGGCTCGCGGGAATGACGCCGTACCGGATGACCAGGAAACGCAGCAGCGTGATCCCGAGTTCCCGGCCGAGGATGACGGCCGTCACCCACCACGGCAGATCACCGAGCGCCGACAGACAGATCAGCGCCGCCCCCATGATCGCCTTGTCGGCGATGGGGTCGGCGATCTTCCCGAAGTCGGTGACGAGGTCGTACGTCCGTGCCAGATGCCCGTCGAACAGGTCGGTGATCATGGCGATGGCGAAGGCCGCCCAGGCGAGCGAGCGCCACGCCGGGTCGTATCCGCCGTCGGCCAGCATCAGCGCGACGAAGCCGGGCACGAGGAGCAGCCGGAGCATGGTCAGCAGATTGGCGATGTTCCAGACGCTGGCCTGGTTGACGGCGGCGGCCGCCAGCTTCCCGCTACGAGCGGCCTTGGCCCCTTCCGACGAGGCACCGGACGCACCCGCCCCGCCGGACGCCGCGGGGACGGAGGCAGCAGGCGCGGCCCCACGCTTCGCACCGGAGGGGCCACCCGCCGCCGATGCCGGTACTCCGGTCATCTGCCCGCCTCCTCGCTACACGCGAGCGAGCCCTGCAGCGGCTCGGCCACCAGGTCGACACCTTCCGTACCGACCACCTTCGCCTCGACCATACGACCGACGCTCAGCCCTTCGCCGCTCGTGAGCAGCACCTGACCGTCCGTCTCCGGCGCCTGGTGCGCCGCACGGCCGTAGGCGCCCTCTGCGGAGTCCACGGACTCGACCAGCACCTGAAGCGTCTCACCGAGCCGCTCCTCGGCCCGCTGCGAGACGAGTTCCTCGGCCAGCCTGGAGACACGTGCCAGCCGCTCGGCGACGACGTCCTCGTCGAGCTTGTTGTCGTACGTCGCCGCTTCCGTGCCCTCCTCGTCGGAGTACCCGAAGACGCCGATGGCGTCCAGCCGCGCGCCGTTCAGGAACCGCTCCAGCTCGGCCAGGTCGTCCTCGGACTCACCGGGAAAGCCCACGATGAAGTTGGAGCGCACGCCGGCCTGGGGCGCCTTGTTCCGGATGGTGTCGAGCAGCTCCAGGAAGCGGTCGGTGTCGCCGAAGCGGCGCATCGCGCGCAGCACGCCCGGGGCGGAGTGCTGGAAGGACAGGTCGAAGTAGGGCGCGACCTTGGGCGTGGACGTCAGCACGTCGATCAGCCCGGGCCGCATCTCGGCCGGCTGGAGGTAGCTGACGCGCACCCGCTCGATGCCGCCGACCTCCGCGAGCTCGGGCAGCAGCGACTCCAGCAGACGGATGTCGCCCAGGTCCTTGCCGTACGACGTGTTGTTCTCGGAGACCAGCATGATCTCCTTGACGCCCTGCTCGGCGAGCCACCGCGTCTCGTTCAGCACGTCGCTCGGGCGGCGCGAGATGAAGGAGCCGCGGAAGGACGGGATGGCGCAGAAGGAGCAGCGCCGGTCGCAGCCGGAGGCGAGCTTCACCGAGGCGACCGGGGCGCCGTCGAGGCGGCGGCGCAGGGGCGCACGGGGGCCGGACACCGGAGCCACGCCCTCCGGCAGGTCGGACGGGGCACCGTGCCCGGGGAGGGCGACGTCGGACACCGACTGACGCTCGGCAGGGCTGATCGGCAGCAGCTTGCGCCGGTCGCGCGGGGTGTGCGCGGCGTGGATGCCGCCGTTCAGGATGGTCTGCAGGCGGTCGGAGATGTCGGTGTAGTCGTCGAAGCCGAGTACACCGTCGGCCTCGGGGAGAGCCTCGGCGAGCTCCTTGCCGTACCGCTCGGCCATGCAGCCCACCGCCACGACGGCCTGGGTTCTGCCGTGCCCCTTGAGATCATTGGCCTCGAGGAGGGCGTCGACGGAGTCCTTCTTGGCGGCGTCGACGAAGCCACAGGTGTTGACGACGGCCACGTCGGCGTCCTCGGCGTCCTTCACGAGCCGCCAGCCGTCCGCCTCCAAACGGCCTGCGAGCTCCTCCGAGTCCACCTCGTTGCGGGCGCAGCCAAGAGTGACGAGTGCGACGGTACGGCGTTCAGGCATGGGCTCAAGACTACTTCGTCCCGCTGACACCCCACGTCGACGGGGTTGGCCGATCTTGGCCAACCCCGTACCCACTCATCCGAAGACGCCGCTTATCCGAGCTGCGGATCGCCCTTCGTGTACGTCAGCCGCTCCACGGCCCCGGGCCGGAAGTCTTCCTCGATCTTCTTGCCGTTCACATACAGATCGATCGCCCCGGCGTCGCCGAGGACCAGGTTGATCTTCTCGCTGTCCTGGAAGGTCTTGGTCTCGCCCTCCTTGAGCAGCCCGTCGAACAACCGCATGCCGTTGTGGTCCTTGACGGAGATCCAGCTCTTTCCGTCGGCGGCACGGACCTGGACGGTGACCTTGTCCTGGGGAGCGGCCGCGATGGCGCTGTCCGACGGCTCCGGCTTCGGGTCCTCGGGCTTGTCGTTCTTCGGCGTGGGCGAGGGGGACTTGGTCGCGGGCTTGGAGCCCTCAGCGAGCTGTGTCTTGGCACCGGAGTCGCCGTCGCCGCCCTTGAACGCGGTGAACCCGACGAAGCCGACCACGGCGACGATCGCGGCGACCATGGCCGCGGTCCAGTTGGGCCCCCGCCGCTCCGGGCGGATGCGCTCCGCCTCGAACAGGGGTGCGGCCGACGTCGGAGCCGGACGGCCGCCGTGATCGGCGTCGTACTGGGCGAGCAGCGGGGCGGGATCGAGATGGACGGCCTTGGCCAGGGTCCGGATGTGACCGCGGGCGTAGACGTCTCCGCCGCACGCAGCGAAGTCGTCCGCCTCGATGGCGTGCACGATGGGGAGGCGAACTCGGGTGGCGGAACTGACATCGTCGACGGTCAGCCCGGCCGCGATACGCGCCTGCTGGAGGGCACGGCCGATCGAAGGGCGGGCATCCTCACGATCGTCTTCGAACGGACGCTCGTCTTCAGGGGAGTTGCCGATGGACACGGGGGCGCCTTTCGAGCGTTTAAGCCACCTGTGCTGGAGGTTCAGTCTAGGGGGGGTGCGAAAGGGTGGGGCAACCGGGCGGTGGGACTTTGTACGCCATCGGAATGGCCGGACACGCCGATGGTGGGGCACATGCTTTGCGCTTCCCTCAACTTGACGTACGCCGAAGGGAAACGGTTGCTCGATGATCCCTTACGGGTGGGTCACGATCGAGCACCGGCCTTGGGACTCTCTTTATGACTCCCCGCGTATCACCGCGAGCACGCCGTCCAGCTCGTCAGGTTTCACAAGAACATCACGCGCCTTGGACCCCTCGCTCGGTCCGACGATCCCCCGGGACTCCATGAGGTCCATCAGCCGCCCGGCCTTGGCGAACCCGACCCGCAGCTTGCGCTGCAGCATGGACGTCGACCCGAACTGCGTGGAGACGACCAGCTCGGCCGCCTGGCACAGCAGGTCGAGGTCGTCGCCGATGTCCTCGTCGATCTCCTTCTTCTGCTTGGTGCCCACGGTGACGTCGTCCCTGAAGACGGGCGCCATCTGGTCCTTGCAGTGCCGGACGACCACCGCGACCTCTTCCTCGGTCACGAAGGCGCCCTGCATACGGGTGGGCTTGTTCGCGCCCATCGGCAGGAAGAGCCCGTCGCCCTTGCCGATCAGCTTCTCGGCACCGGGCTGGTCGAGGATGACCCGCGAGTCGGCGAGCGAGGAGGTGGCGAAGGCGAGCCGCGAGGGCACGTTCGCCTTGATCAGACCGGTGACGACGTCCACGGACGGGCGCTGCGTGGCGAGCACCAGATGGATGCCGGCCGCGCGCGCGAGCTGCGTGATGCGCACGATCGCGTCCTCGACGTCGCGCGGGGCGACCATCATCAGGTCGGCGAGCTCGTCGACGATCACCAGCAGGTAGGGGTACGGCTGGAGCTCGCGCTCACTGCCCTCCGGCGCCGTCACCTTGCCGTTCCGCACGGCCTCGTTGAAGTCGTCGATGTGCCGGTAGCCGTACGCCGCCAAGTCGTCGTACCGCAGATCCATCTCCCGTACGACCCACTGCAGCGCCTCGGCGGCCCGCTTCGGGTTGGTGATGATCGGCGTGATCAGGTGCGGGATGCCCTCGTACGCGGTCAGCTCGACGCGCTTGGGGTCGACGAGGACCATGCGGACGTCCTCCGGGGTCGCCCGCATCATGACCGAGGTGATCAGGCAGTTGATGCAGGACGACTTACCGGAACCGGTCGCACCGGCAACGAGCACATGGGGCATCTTCGCGATGTTCGCCATCACGTAGCCGCCCTCGACGTCCTTGCCGAGCGCCACCAGCATCGGGTGGTCGTCCTCGGCGGCGGCCGCGAGGCGCAGTACGTCACCGAGGTTGACCATCTCCCGGTCGGTGTTCGGGATCTCGATGCCGACCGCCGACTTGCCGGGGATCGGGCTGATGATCCGTACGTCCGGGCTGGCGACGGCGTACGCGATGTTCTTGGTCAGCGCGGTGATCCGCTCGACCTTCACGGCGGGGCCGAGCTCGATCTCGTAGCGCGTGACCGTCGGCCCGCGCGTGAAGCCGGTGACGCGGGCGTCGACCTTGAACTCGGTGAAGACGTTGGTGAGCGAGGCGACGATGGCGTCGTTGGCGGCGCTGCGCGTCTTGCCGGGGCCTCCGCGCTCCAGGAGGTCGAGGGAGGGCAGTGCGTATGTGATGTCGCCGGAGAGCTGGAGCTGCTCGGCGCGCGCCGGCAGCTCGCGGGGCACTTCCGGAGCGGCCTTGGTGAGGTCCGCGACCCCTGTGTCGAGCTTCTCCTGCTTGGGGCGCGCGGCGGGGACGGGCGCCGGAGTCGGCGTCGGGGTCGTCTCCTGGCGGTCCCCCACGCTCACGCCCTGGGTGAGGTCGGCGACCACCGGCGAGGGCGGCATGCCGTGCATGACGGCACCGTCGAGCGCCGCCGCGGCGGCCGCTGCGACGTCCACAGCGTCCATGGGGCGGTTCATGTCGGGCTGCGGCACCGCGGAGCGCCTGGGGCGCCCACGACGCCGCGAAAGGGCATCCTGCTCCGCACTGTCGGGGTCGTACGCCTCGGATGCCGCGCCGCGTCTGCGGGGGCGCGCGGGCAGCGCCTCGCGCCACTGGTCGTCGTACCGCTCGTCGTCCTCGCCGAGCTCGTCCTCGGCCGGGTCGTGCACGATGCCGAGCTTCACGCCGAGCAGCCGCAGCCGCTGCGGGATGGCGTTGACCGGGGTGGCCGTGACCACCAGCAGCCCGAAGATCGTCAGCAGCACGAGCAGCGGTACGGCGAGGACCTCGCCCATGGTGTACGTCAGTGGCGTGGCCGCGCCCCAGCCGATGAGGCCGCCTGCGTCCCTTATCGCCTGCATGCCGTCGCCGCGCGCGGGCGAGCCGCAGGCGATGTGGACCTGGCCGAGCACTCCGATGACGAGCGCGGACAGGCCGATCACGATGCGGCCGTTGGCCTCGGGCTGCTCGGGGTGGCGGATGAAGCGCACGGCGATGACCGCGAGCAGTATCGGCACGAGCAGGTCGAGCCGGCCGAAGGCGCCGGTCACGATGATCTCGACGAGGTCGCCGACGGGACCGCGCAGGTTCGACCAGGTGCCGGCGGCGACGATCAGCCCGAGGCCGAGCAGCAGCAGCCCGACGCCGTCCTTGCGATGGGCCGGGTCGAGGTTCTTCGCGCCCTGCCCTATGCCGCGGAACACCGTGCCGACGGCGTGCGCGATCCCGAGCCAGACGGCGCGCACGAGCCGGTAGATGCCCCCGGTCGGGCTGGGCGCCGGCTTCGGCGGCGCGGCCTTCTTCGCCGCGGCCTTCTTGGCGGGCGCCTTCTTCGCCGGGGCTTTCTTCGCAGCAGCGGCCTTCTTCGCCGGAGCCTTCGCGGAGGCAGCCTTCTTCGCGGGCTGCTTCTTGGCTGCGGAGGGACGTGAGGCCATAGGTGTGAGGTTACCGGTGGAGACGACAGCGGACACGTGTGCCGGGTGCTTCACCCGTTCGTGTCGCTCCTGAAAAGGAGCCGAGTTGACGCACGCTCACGCGCACAGCCCCGCCTGAGCCCACGCAGGATCGCGCGCTACGACGCCTGCGGCACACGTCAGTTCTGCGACGGCACCGAAGGAGAACTCCCGGTGCCCGGCTCCAAAGCGTCCAGCGCCCGCCGCAGCCCCGTGAGTTTGCGTTCGAGATGGGCCGCCGTGGCCACCGCCGCCGCATCCGCCGACTCGTCGTCCAGCTGCTTGGACAGCGCCTCGGCCTGCTCCTCGACCGCCGCCAGCCGTGCCGACAGCTCGGCCAGCAACCCCGCAGGTTCCTTCGCGTCCCCGGCATCCGCCTTGCCGCCGCCCTCCAACTGGAGCCGCAGCAGCGCCGCCTGCTCACGCAGCTGGCAGTTCTTCATGTACAGCTCGACGAAGACGGAGACCTTCGCGCGCAGCACCCAGGGGTCGAAGGGCTTGGAGATGTAGTCCACCGCACCCGCCGCGTAGCCCCGGAACGTGTGATGCGGTCCGTGGTTGATCGCGGTGAGGAAGATGATCGGGATGTCCCGGGTGCGTTCTCGCCGCTTGATGTGCGCGGCCGTTTCGAATCCGTCCATGCCCGGCATCTGGACGTCCAGCAGAATGACCGCGAAGTCGTCCGTGAGCAGTGCTTTGAGCGCTTCCTCCCCGGACGATGCCCGCACCAGCGTCTGATCGAGCGCAGAGAGGATGGCCTCCAGCGCCAGCAGATTCTCCGGCCGGTCATCGACCAGGAGGATCTTGGCCTTCTGCACCATGGCCCGCCCTCCTCGCCCCGGCGTGGGGCCTCCCCTGTCCGCAGGACTTGGGGTGACGCCGGTGGGCGCCGCCCCAGGGGACGACTCCCTTGCGTCGCCCGTCCTTGTGCCGGTCATCGTAGCCGCACCCCGCCCGTCGCCACACCCTGTCACCGCGATGTCACTGTGCACGTAGCAGAAACGCGGCGGGAGACCAGAAGGTTCCCTGATTCCCGTACTTCTACACGACCTCGGCCACCCTGAGTCAGCAACTCCGGGCCCCCTGCGAAGGTTCCCGCCACATGGTCACGAAGCCCGAACAAAGCCCGACCCTTCCCGTCACTCGCCACGCATCCACTGTTCCATGACCGACAGCAGGTGATCGGGATCGACCGGCTTGGTCACGTAGTCGGAGGCGCCCGACTGGATCGCCTTCTCCCGGTCGCCCTTCATCGCCTTCGCGGTCAGCGCGACGATCGGCAGCCCGGCGAACTGCGGCATCCTGCGGATCGCCGTGGTCGTAGCGTATCCGTCCATCTCGGGCATCATGATGTCCATCAGGACGACCGCGACGTCGTCGTGCTGCTCCAGGACCTCGATGCCCTCGCGACCGTTCTCCGCGTACAGGACGGACAGTCCGTGCTGTTCGAGGACGCTGGTGAGGGCGAAGACGTTGCGGATGTCGTCGTCGACGATCAGCACCTTCTCCCCGCCGAAGCGGATGCCCCGGCGCGACTTCGGCGCCGCCTGCTGCTCCCCCGCGGCCGGCCACTGCTCCGCCTGCGCGGGGCGCTGTTCGATCTCCGGCACGGGCCTGCGGCGGCGCCGGAAGAGCGCGGCCGCACCGTTCTGCGTCTCCTGGTACGACTTCACCTCGGCCGGCGTCTCCGCCTCGGGCAGCTCGGGCAGACCCGAGGAGGACACCATCAGGTCCCCGGGACCCAGGGCGGGCACGAGCTGCTGATAGCCCTGCGGCGGCAGTTCGCTCGGATGCAGCGGCAAATACAGCGTGAAGGTCGATCCACGTCCCGGCTCGCTCTGCGCGTGGATCTCACCGCCCAGCAGCTGCGCGATCTCCCTGGAGATCGACAGACCGAGACCGGTACCGCCGTACTTGCGGCTCGTCGTGCCGTCCGCCTGCTTGAACGCCTCGAAGATCACCCGCATCTTGCTGGCCGCGATACCGATGCCGGTATCGGTCACGGAGAACGCGATCAGGTCGGCGTCCGGGTCGCGCAGCGAACCGGTCTCCAACAACTGCTCCCGGATCGCCATCGGCACGTCCCTGCCGGCCGGCCGGATGACCAGCTCGACGGCCCCGGAGTCGGTGAACTTCACCGCGTTGGACAGCAGGTTGCGCAGCACCTGAAGCAGCCGCTGCTCGTCGGTGTGCAGGGTGGCCGGCAGCTCCGGCGACACCCGTACGGACAGATCCAGGCCCTTCTCCGCGGTCAGCGGGCGGAAGGTGGCCTCCACGTAGTCGACGAGCTGGACGAGCGCGATACGCGTCGGGGAGACGTCCATCTTGCCCGCCTCGACCTTCGACAGGTCCAGGATGTCGTTGATCAGCTGGAGCAGGTCGGAACCGGCCCCGTGGATCGTCTCGGCGAACTCCACCTGCTTCGGGGAGAGGTTGCCCTCGGCGTTGTCGGCGAGCAACTTGGCCAGGATCAGCAGCGAGTTGAGCGGCGTACGCAGCTCGTGCGACATGTTGGCCAGGAACTCGCTCTTGTAGCGCATGGACACGGCGAGCTGCTCGGCGCGCTCCTCCAGGACCTGCCGCGCCTCTTCGATCTCGGTGTTCTTCACCTCGATGTCGCGGTTCTGCTGGGCCAGCAGCTCGGCCTTCTCCTCCAGTTCGGCGTTGGACGCCTGGAGGGCCTTCTGCCGGTTCTCCAACTCCTCCGACCGCTCCCTCAGTTGCTCGGTCAGCTCCTGCGACTGCCTGAGCAGCACCTCGGTCTTGGTGTTGACGGAGATGGTGTTGACGCTGGTCGCGATCATCTCGGCGATCTGGTTGAGGAAGTCCTTCTGGATCTGCGTGAAGGGCGTGAAGGACGCCAGCTCGATGACGCCGAGCACCTTGCCCTCGAACAGCACCGGAAGGACGATCACCTGGGCGGGCGGCGCCTCCCCCAGCCCGGAGGAGATCTTCAGGTAGCCGCTGGGCGCGTTCTCCACCAGGATCGTGCGCTTCTCCATGGCGGCCGTCCCGATCAGTCCCTCCCCCGGCCGGAACGAGGTCGGCATGGAACCCATCGAGTAGGCGTACGACCCCAGCATCCGCAGCTCGTACTGGTCCTCGCCCTCGGCGTTCATGTCCTTGCCGTCGACCAGAGGCATCGCCAGGAAGAACGCGCCGTGCTGCGCGGACACCACCGGCGTCAGCTCGCTCATGATGAGGGAGGCCACGTCCTCCAGGTCGCGGCGGCCCTGCATCAGCGCGGAGATGCGGGCCAGGTTGCCCTTGAGCCAGTCCTGCTCCTTGTTGGCGATCGTGGTGTCGCGGAGGTTGGCGATCATCTTGTTGATGTAGTCCTGAAGTTCCTGGATCTCGCCGGAGGCGTCCACATCGATCTTCAGGTTGAGGTCGCCGCGGGTCACCGCGGTCGCCACACGCGCGATGGCACGCACCTGCCGGGTCAGGTTCCCGGCCATCTCGTTCACGGACTCGGTGAGGTCGCGCCAGGTGCCGTCGACGTCCCGCACGCGTGCCTGGCCGCCGAGCTGGCCCTCCGTACCCACCTCACGGGCGACTCGGGTGACCTCCTCGGCGAAGGACGACAGCTGGTCGACCATCGTGTTGATCGTCGTCTTGAGCTCGAGAATCTCGCCGCGAGCGTCAATGTCGATCTTCTTGGTCAAGTCGCCCTTGGCGATCGCCGTGGTCACCATGGCGATGTTGCGCACCTGGCCGGTCAGGTTGGACGCCATCTGGTTCACGGACTCGGTGAGGTCCTTCCACGTACCGGCCACACCCGGCACGCGCGCCTGCCCGCCCAGGATGCCGTCCGTGCCCACCTCACGGGCCACCTTGGTGACCTGGTCGGCGAACGAACTCAGCGTCTTCACCATCGTGTTGAAGGTGTCGGCGAGCTGCGCGACCTCGCCGCGCGCCTCGATCGTCACCGTCCGCGTCAGGTCACCGTTGGCGACAGCCGCCGCGACCTGCGAGATGTTGCGCACCTGCATGGTCAGGTTGTTGGCCATCAGGTTGACGTTGTCGCTGAGGTCCTTCCAGATGCCCACGACCCCGGGCACATGCGCCTGGCCGCCCAGGATGCCTTCGGTGCCCACCTCACGGGCCACCCGGGTCACCTGCTCCGCGAACGACGACAGCTGATCAACCATCGTGTTGACCGTCGTGACGAGCTCAAGGATCTCGCCCTTGGCGTCAACAGTGATCTTCTTCGACAGATCACCCTTGGCGACCGCGGTCGTCACCTCGGCGATGTTCCTCACCTGGATGGTCAGGTTGTTCGCCATGAAGTTC
Source organism: Streptomyces sp. NPDC002838 (assembly GCF_040295365.1). Classification (NCBI taxonomy): domain Bacteria; kingdom Bacillati; phylum Actinomycetota; class Actinomycetes; order Kitasatosporales; family Streptomycetaceae; genus Streptomyces; species Streptomyces sp. NPDC002838. Next base: position 197,281 of record NZ_JBEOVF010000013.1, read on the forward strand.
ACGGACTGCGTGAGGTCCTTCCAGGTACCGGAGACACCCTGCACCTCGGCCTGCCCGCCGAGCATGCCCTCCGTGCCCACCTCACGGGCCACACGCGTGACCTCCTGGGCGAAGGACGACAGCTGGTCCACCATCGTGTTCAGGGTGTTCTTCAGCTCCAGGATCTCGCCGCGCGCGTCCACCGTGATCTTCTGGGACAGGTCACCGCGGGCCACCGCGGTGGCGACCTGCGCGATGTTGCGCACCTGAGCGGTGAGGTTGCCGGCCATGCCGTTCACGGAGTCGGTCAGATCCCGCCACACACCGGCGACGCCGGGCACCTGCGCCTGACCGCCCAGCCGCCCCTCGGTGCCCACCTCGCGGGCGACCCGAGTCACCTGGTCGGCGAAGGCGGAGAGCTGGTCGACCATCGTGTTGATGGTGTTCTTCAGTTCCAGGATCTCGCCGCGCGCGTCGACGTCGATCTTCTGGGACAGGTCACCCCGGGCCACCGCGGTCGTCACCTGGGCGATCTGCCGCACCTGCGAGGTGAGGTTGCCGCCCATGAAGTTGACGGAGTCGGTGAGTTCCTTCCACGTACCGGAAACTCCCGGCACCACGGCCTGACCGCCCAGCCGCCCCTCGGTACCCACGTCCCGGGCCATCCGCGTCACCTGGTCGGCGAAGGCCGACAGCTGGTCCACCATCGTGTTCACGGTGTTCTTCAGCTGGAGCATCTCGCCGGAGACGTCCACCGTGACCTTCTGCGACAGGTCACCGTTGGCCACGGCCGTCGTCACCTGGGCGATGTTCCTCACCTGTCCGGTGAGGTTCCGGAACGCCGTGTTGACGGAGTCCGTCAGGTCCTTCCACGTGCCGGCGGCCCCGGGCACCTGTGCCTGACCGCCCAGCTCACCCTCGACACCGACCTCACGAGCAACCCGCGTGACCTCGGCACCGAACGCGGACAGCTGGTCCACCATCCCGTTGACGGTGTTCTTCAGCTCCAGCATCTCGCCGGCCACGTCGACGGTGACCTTCTGCGACAGGTCACCACTGGCCACGGCCGTCGTCACGTAGGCGATGTCCCGCACCTGGATGGTGAGGTTCCGGAAGACGGTGTTGACGGAATCCGTCAGGTCCTTCCACGTCCCCGCCGCACCCGGCACGTTCGCCTGCCCGCCGAGCCGTCCCTCGGCGCCGACCTCGTTGGCCACGCGCGTGACCTCGTCGGCGAAGGTCCGCAGCGTCTCGGTCATCTGGTTGATCGTGTCGGCGAGCTGCGCGACCTCGCCGCGCGCCGACACCGTCACCTTCTGTGACAGGTCACCGCTGGCAACCGCGGTCGTCACCTGAGAGATCCCACGCACCTGGGCCGTCAGATTGCCGGCCATGAGATTCACCGAATCGGTGAGGTCCTTCCACACCCCGGCCACACCGGGCACCTGTGCCTGACCGCCCAGCTCGCCCTCGACGCCGACCTCGCGCGCGACGCGGGTCACCTCGGAGGAGAACGACGACAGCTGGTCCACCATCGTGTTGACGGTGTTCTTCAGTTCCAGCATCTCGCCGGCCACATGAACCGTGACCTTCCGGGACAAGTCACCCTTGGCGACCGCCGTGGTCACAAGTGCGATATCCCGCACCTGGGCGGTGAGCCGGTACGCCATCGTGTTGACGGACTCGGTCAGGTCCTTCCACGAACCGGACATACCGCGCACCCGGGCCTGTCCGCCCAGCTTGCCCTCGGTGCCGACCTCGCTGGCCACGCGCGTGACCTCGTCGGTGAACGTCGACAGCTGATCGACCAGGTTGTTGACGGTCCGCCCGACCTTCAGGAACTCCCCGCGCAGCGGATGCCCCGGCCCCTCGGGCGTCTGCGTCCGCAGATCCATGCGCGGCGACAGATCACCCTCGGCCACCGCGGACAGCACCCGGCTGACCTCGGAGACAGGCCGTACGAGGTCGTCCACGAGCGCGTTCGAGTTGTCGATGGCGGCCGCCCACGAGCCCTCGGAGGCGCCTGTTTCCAGCCGTTCTGTGAGCTTTCCCTCGCGTCCCACCATGCGCCGGACCCGCGCGAGCTCACCCGTGAGATGGAGATTGCGGTCCGCTACCTCGTTGAAAACGGCAGCAATCTCCGACATCACGCCGTCGCCGGACACCGTGAGCCGCTTTCGGAAGTTCCCGTCGCGCATCGCCACGAGAGCCACCAGCAGTCGGTTCAGGGCAGCCGTATCCACCGCGGTGGTCCCGCCGCGCGTCTTGCGCTGGTTACTCGGGGACTGCCCGCCTTTCGCGCGCGTCTTAGTGCCCCGCGTCTCTGCGCCAGACTCCACTGTGTCCCTCCCGCAGGGGTCGACCGTTACTGCTGTGTCGGGTACTACTGCTCGGCGTACCAGTTACTACTGCGTATTCCTGCCCGCTGTATCAGGCCACACCATGGGGCTGCTGCCCACCGCATGCAAACCACACTCAGCCTGCCAGTACCTTCACCAGAAGCTTGCCCAGTGTTTCACCCTGCCTGAACCAGGCCATAACAGTTCGGCAGCTTCGCACATCGTCCGCACACCCTCCGGACGGAAACACTGCAGACCGGCATCCGCATGGACGGGGAAGGTAAGTAACCTTGCATGCGGCTGTCCAGCCGCGCCGGTCCTTCCGGCCTGGGCGGTGGCACGAGAACGAGCGGGCATCGGAGGGCGGCCGCACACATGACCACCGGACTGATCCCCGGGGGACAGCCCCCGGACCCCCGGCCGACGGGCGGCCTGCCGCAGCAGCGGCACGAGCCGGTCGGCCGGGCAGCCCTGCACGTCGACAACCGGTCGAGGAGTTCTGTGATCACCGCGCGCGCGGCCGCCAGCTTCGAGCCCGTCGGGCGATCGGTCGCGAGCGCCCGCTCCTTCGTCCGCGACACTCTCCAGGGCTGGGGTTTCGTCGACATCGTCGACGACGCCGTCGTCCTCACGAGCGAACTGGTGACCAACGCCGTGGTGCACGCGGGCACATCCGCAGACGTGCTGTGCCTACGGAGTGACGATGGCGTACGGATCGAGGTGGCCGACCGCTATCCGGAACGCGAAATCCCCCTCCAGGGTCAGGCCGTCAACATGGGCAGCCCCGACCGCGAGGGCGGCCGCGGCCTCCAGCTCTGCGCGGCGCTGGCCAGCCGCTGGGGCGTCGAGTACACGCCCACGCACAAGCAGGTCTGGTTCCAACTCGCACTCCCCGAGCGCCCGGTGGGCACCCGCGCTGCGGGCCCGTCCCTGCCTGCCGACCTCCTGCCGCTCGCCGACGGCCGGGTCCGCGTCGCGGTCGTCCAGATCGACCGTACGGGCGCCATCACCTCCTGGAACGAGGACGGCGAGGAACTCTTCGGCTACGCGGCCGAACAGGTCATCGGCAAGCCGCTGACCGACCTCGCGGCCTGGCCGCACACCCCCGGCACCAGCACGGGCATCGCCGAGGCCCTCCAACTCTCGCGCTGGGAGGGCAGTTACGGCATCAGGGACGCCAACGGCCGCATCATCTCCGTGTACGCCTCCCACCTCCGCGTCCGCGACACGGCCGGCGAGCCTTCCACCGTCTGCCTCCTCGTCCGCGACCACGAACGGGCCGTACTGCAGACCCCGTTGCGTGTCCCCGCCTCCGACACGAACACCGGGTCCGACGGCCAGAGCGCCGACCCCTTCGAAGTGTTCATCGGCTCCCCGGCCCCCGACGACCTCGACGGCCTCCTCCAGCGCACGGTGGAACGCGCCCGCGACATGCTCGACGGCGACTCCGCCTTCCTGCTCCTCGCGACCGACGACGAAACGGAATTGGAGGTCCGCGCCTCCACGGGCCTGCCCTCCGCCCGTCAGCGCTTCGCCCGCGTCCCCGTCGAGGCGGGCCCCGGCCGCTACGGCTCGGCCCGCATGCCCGCCGTCCACGACGACCTGACAGCCGTACCAGGCGCCGTACCGCTGCTGAGCGGCACCGGCATGCGCTCGGTCGTCACGGTCCCCCTGAAGGTCGAGGGCCGCCTCACGGGCTCCCTGGGCGTGGCGGCCGAGGCCCCAGGCAGATACTCGAACGAAGAGGCCCTCCGTCTCCAATTCGCCGCCGACCGCATCGCGTTGGCCGTGGAGTCCGCCCGCCTCGGCGAACTCGAACGCCTGCGCCGAGGCTCCCTGAGCTTCCTCGTCGAGGCCTCCGACCTCCTGGCCGGCACCCTGGACCGCGACCAGACCCTCGCCCTGATGGCCCAGATGACGGTCCCGACCCTGGCCACGTGGTGCGCGGTCTACACGATCGCCGACCAGGCCTCGGATCCGTACCTGTCGTACGTCCTGCACGAGGACGAGGAACTGATCGACGGCATCAAGTCCCTCCTCTCCAAGATCGCCCCGCCGGACCCGGTCCCCACCCCCGGCGCCCGCGTCTGGTCCGCCCCCGGCGAGGCCGCCCACCAGGCGGCCCTGCGCAGCTCCATGCGCAGCCTCGGCCTCAGCGGCGGGCGCACCCGCCAGCTGGCGTCGGGCATCGGCCCGACCCTCGCCACGGCCTCGGCGGTGGGCGGCGAGACGGTGGTCCTCCCCCTGGTGGCCCGCAACCGCGTCATCGGCATGCTGACCCTCGGCAAGCCCACGGACGAACACTTCCGTCAGGAAATCCTGGAGTTGGCTGAGGACCTTTCACGCAGGGCCGCCCTCGCCCTGGACAACGCCCGCCTGTACTCCGAGCGCACAGCGATCAGCCAGTCCCTCCAGCGCAGCCTCCTGCCGCCCGAGCTCCCCGAGATCGACGGCGTGGAGGTCGAGGTCATCTACCGCGCGGCCGGCGAGGGCAACGAGGTCGGCGGCGACTTCTACGACCTCTTCCAGATCCGCGACGGTGCCTACGGCTTCGCCATCGGTGACGTCTGCGGCACGGGTCCGAACGCTGCGGCGGTCACGGGCCTGGCCCGCCACGCCTTGAGGCTGCTCGCTCGCGAGGGCCTGAGCGGCCCGGCGGTCCTGGAGCGCCTGAACTCCGCGATCCTCGACGAGGGCGCCCGCAGCCGCTTCCTGACGCTCCTGTACGGCGAGTTGTGGCCCCAGGCGGACGGCAGCGCCCAGCTGAAGGTGGTCTGCGCCGGCCACCCCCTCCCGCTCCGCCTGCGCCAGGACGGCACGGTCGAACCGGCCGCCGAACCGCAGCCGCTCCTCGGCGTCATGGACGACCTGGAGCTGTACGAGCAGACAATCACCCTCGATCCCGGCGACGTCCTCCTGTGTGTCACGGACGGCGTCACCGAGCGCCGCGAAGGCGCCCGCATGCTGGGCGACGACGGCCTCGCCGACGTCCTGACGACCTGCACGGGCCTGACAGCGGGCGCCGTGGCGGCCCGCATCATGCGCGCGGTGGAGCGGTTCGCACAGGACGCCCCGTCCGACGACATGGCGATCCTGGCGATGCGCGTCCCCGGCCTCCACAAGGACTGACAGGGCCACGGGGGCATGCGAAAGGCCCCCGCCCGGAAGGGCGAGGGCCTTTCTCGTGGAGCCCCCAAACGGAATCGAACCGTTGACCTTCTCCTTACCATGGAGACGCTCTGCCGACTGAGCTATAGGGGCCTGTCACCTTGTCGCGGTCTCCCGCGCGGTTGACAGGATAGATCATACACACAATCCACGGCTGCTCCGAACCGTCCGTTCCGTGGCCGTGAGTTGACCTAAAAGGCCGGCTGCAGCAGTCCCCCGAGCGCATTGCACGCGCCGACTATCCGCTGCATGTCCCGCTTGGTCAACGAGGCATCCACAGGCAGCGCCAGCGTCTCGTCGGCGGCCCGCTCGGTCTCCGGCAGCGCCACACAGCGCCGGTACTCCGGCAGCCGATGCACAGGCGTCTTTACCGGCACCCGGCACTCGACTCCCCTGGCCCGCACGGCCCGGGCGAAGGCATCCCGATCCGGCCGCCCGTTCCCCGGCACTCGCACGACGTACTGCTGATAGGTGTGCCCGTCACCACCATCAGGCGTGCGCACACCCCTCAACTTCGTATCGAGATAGGTGGCCCGCTGCCTGCGCTGAGCAACCTCGTCGTACGGCGCCTCGGACTCCCCCTGCTGGAGCACAAGAAGCCCATGCCGCTCCCCGACCCCGAGCAGCCGCACCATGTCGGCCGGCCGCCCGAATCGATGTACGACAACTACAGCCGCCGTCCGCGGAGTTACGGCCGCTTCGACAGCGGACGCGTCAAGACAGTAGGTCACCGGGTCTATGTCGGCGAACACCGGAAGCGCCCCCGCCAGGATCACGGCCTCGGCGACTTCCGCGTTTCCGAACGCCGGTACGACAACCTCGTCACCGATGCCGACGCCGGCGGCCCTGAGCATTGCAGCAGTACCCATACGGGGATCGTGGTTGCGCAACGTGAACTTCAAGTGACGCAGAACAAAAAAGGGTTGGACCCGGAACCGAAGTTCAGGGTCCAACCCTTTGAATAATTGTTCGGCGGCGTCCTACTCTCCCACAGGGTCCCCCCTGCAGTACCATCGGCGCTGTAAGGCTTAGCTTCCGGGTTCGGAATGTAACCGGGCGT